>JALOOK010000211.1 GCA_025454445.1 Oscillatoria sp. Prado101
GAATTTTCCCGCTTCCCCACCATAAGAAACCCGGTTTCTTTTGAATCTTTCCTGACATCACCGCCGCACCGGCACACCGCACCCGGCATCCCGGACGCGCATTTTAACACACAATCAAATTTTTGTCAAGCCCGCGCGGGCGGGCTCTGACATCACCGGCTACATTCCCATAATGGAATAGCCGGAATCCACATACAGGACCTGGCCGGTAATCCCGCTCGCCAGATCGCTGCACAGGAACGCCGCCGCGTTGCCCACTTCCAGCTGGGTCACGGTGCGCTTCAGCGGAGCCACAGCCTCAACGTGGTGGATCATGTCGAGGATGCCGCCCACTGCCGAGGAGGCCAGGGTGCGGATGGGCCCAGCAGAGATGGCATTGACGCGAATATTTTGCGGGCCAAGTTCAGCCGCCAGGTAGCGGACATTCATTTCTAGCGCCGCCTTGGCAATTCCCATAACATTGTAGTTAGGAACGACTCGCACGCCGCCGAGGTAGGTGAGGGTGACAATACTCCCGCCTTCCGCCATCAGGGGTTTGGCTGCAGCGCTCAGCTGGATCAGGGAGTAGGCGCTGATGTCCAGCGCCTGGAGGAAATCTGGCCGCGAAGTCTTGCTAAAATCACCTGAAAGCGCCTCCTTCCCGGCATAGGCGAGGCAGTGGATCAGGATATCGAGCTTGCCCCACTTGTCGCGCACCGTCTCAAAGGTGGACTGAATTTGGGCGTCATCTTGGACATTGCAGGGGACAAACAGGCTGGGGTTGAGGGGTTCTACCAGTTCGGCAACTTTTCTCTCCATGCGCCCTTTCTCGTCTGGCAAATAGCTGATGCCGAGATTGGCTCCTGCTTTGTGCAGCTGTTGGGCGATGCCCCACGCTATGGAGCGATTGTTGGCAATGCCGGTGACGAGGGCGTTTTTTCCGCTTAAATCTAGCATAGACTTCGATTTTATGAGTAACGGGGATGCCACTTCCAGCCCAAACAGCCAAAATGGCCATTAAATGGCGGAATGACCGGGCGAATATCTCGGCTTGTCGCGGTAGATATGTGTCAAGCTTAGACCAGCAGCCGGTGCTTTCAAACCGGCACGGCACAGCTGGCAGTCTGCTTTCCATTAATCTTCCTGTTGTTTGTGGCACCTCAAAAATTATGTATCGAATTGTACAAAAAAACACCAGGGAGTCTGTTTATCTGTTGTAAAGTCAAAGAATCCTCACATTAGAGGAATTCGTCGTATCTGGCAAACTTTCGAGGACACGGGTGAAGGCAATGGATAGGGTCATAATGCAAGATAGACCGCTCGCAACTGTGTTCCGTCAGATGGGGGGTGGCACATTTCCGCCGGTGGTGGAAGTGTACGAACGGGGCAAGACTATCTTTTTTCCCGGAGATCCGGCAGAACGGGTCTATTTTCTGCTCAAAGGCGCGGTGAAGCTTTCCAGGGTTTATGAGGCGGGCGAGGAAATTACCGTGGCGCTGTTGCGGGAAAACAGCGTGTTTGGGGTGCTGTCGCTGATTACCGGGCACCGCTCTGACCGGTTTTACCATGCGGTTGCCTTTACGCCGGTGGAATTGCTCTCGGTGCCGATTGAGCAGGTGGAAAAGGCGCTCAAGGAAGATCCCGACCTGTCAATGGTGATGCTGCGGGGGCTGTCTTCGCGGATCTTGCAAACCGAGATGATGATTGAAACCCTGGCCCACCGGGATATGGGATCGCGTCTGGTGAGTTTTCTGCTGATTCTCTGCCGCGATTTTGGGGTTCCGGGCGCGGAAGGGATTACGATAGATTTAAAGCTTTCCCATCAAGCTATCGCAGAAGCGATTGGCTCAACCCGAGTCACCGTCACTCGGCTGCTGGGGGATCTGCGGGATCAAAAAATGATCTCCATCCACAAGAAAAAGATCACCGTCCACAATCCGGTGACGTTAAGCCAGCAATTTACCTGACCGGCTAGGCCACTTCCCGCAGGGGAGCCCAAGCGCGTTTGGTGCCCCGAGGCGTTAAGCTGTATCTGGGTTGGCGTGCGGCGGTAGAGAGCGTTCCTCTTCCGACAGGTAGATGACCATCGGATACATCCTGATTTTGTCCATTTTAGTCTTGGGGGGCGCTATCGCCACGGCGGGCGACCGGATTGGCACAAAAGTTGGCAAGGCGCGGCTCAGCCTTTTCAATCTGCGCCCCAAGAAAACGGCAACTCTAGTCACTGCTTTGACCGGCGTCACGATTTCCGCGATGACGCTGGGAATTCTGTTTGCCACGAGCGAGCCACTGCGCAAGGGTGTGTTTGAATACGACCAGACTCAGAAAAAACTGAGAGCTGCCCGCCGGGAGCTCAGCTCAGCTCAAGCTGAGAAAAGTCAGGTGCAGGCTGAGCTAGATCTGGTGCGCTCCGAGCAAGCTCCTGCCCTGCAGCGCTTGGATGAAATTAATCGGTCTTTGCAGGCTGCTAATGCCAAGCTCTCGGAAGCTTTGGCCCAACAAGGCCGCACCGAGAAGCAGCTGCAGGAAACTCAGCGCCAGCTGAGCCAGACGGTTCCTCAGAAGGAGGCTCTGCGAAAGGAAATTGAACAGCTGCAGGCGGAACGCCAAACGCTGCTCGATGAACAGGAGCGGGTTAAAGCTCAAATTGCCCTTCGCGACCGGCGTCTGGCTGAGCGCCAGCTTGAGATCGCCCTTCGCGACCGCGAAATCGCGAAGCTCGACGGGCAGATCGCTCAGCAGCACCGGCAGATCGCTGAGCAAAAGCAACTGCTCGGCCAGCAGGAGCAAAAGGTGGCCCTGCAGAAGCAGCTGCTCGCTCAGCAGGAGCAACAGGTGGCTGAGCAAACCGAAGTCATTGCCCAGCAGGAAACTCAGCTCAAGAACCTGGAAACTCAAAAGAATGTCCGAGAGCGGGAAGTGAAACTCTTGGAGAGGGATTTGCAAGTCCTCAAGGAGAGCACGATTGTTATCCGCCGCAACCAAGTTCTAGCCTCTAATGTGGTGCGCGTCGTTAACCCCAGTGCCGCCCCTCAAGCGGTGCAGCAACTGCTGCAGGAAGCTAACCAAGTTACTGCCAAGCTGACTCAGCCCGGTCGGGACACGTTCGCCGAGCCGGTGATTCAAATGAGCCGGACTGAACTTGAGGAATTGATAGAACGCATTGATGACGGTCAGGACTATGTGGTGCGGATTCTCTCTGCTGCTAATTACCCGCTGGGGGAAAAGCGGGTGCAAGTCTTTGCGGATGCGGCTCCCAATCAAGTTGTGTTTCTGGCTGGAGATGTGGTGGCGGCGACTTCCATCGATCCGGCAACGATGACGGCTGGCCAGTTGCGCGACCGCATCGAGGTGCTGATCGGCGCTTCTATGTTTCGCTCCCGCAAAGCCGGTGTTCTGGCTGAGACTATTCAGGTCGGAGACGGTCGCATCGAAACTCTGATTCGCTTTCTCCAGCAACTCCAGCAGCAAAACCAGCCGGTGGATGTGAGGGCGGTTGCTGCAAATGTCACTCACACAGCTGGCCCTCTGAAAATTGAACTGGTGGCTACTGTCAATGGTGAGGTGATTTTTCACACCTGCTCTCCTAACTCCGCGACCGGCCAAGCTTGCGCTTGACCTCTCCTCTCACCCTGCCGTCACGCCGGCAGCCACTTTCCTACCCAATCAAACGGATATAAGGTTGCTTTATCCTCTCTGAGGACTGCCATCAATCAGATTTATTACCAAAAATTCAAGCATTTTGGTTAAATCACTCATTAAATAAGGCGTTGTGCTTTTAATCTGCTTATTACACAGCTTATTACACAAAGGAGGCAGAGCCTCCAGAAGCTCGATACCAGGCGTATCCGGGGAATGAGTGAGATTACCAAAACGAGTGAGAGCGCAAATTAAATGCACGGAAGCCGGGAGATCCCCCCACCGGCCCCGACGCGATCAACCCCTGTCCCTACAAGAAATTATGATTAATTCCAAGAGTGTGATTTTAGGCTTCGATCCCGGACGCGAGAAGTGCGGTTTAGCTGTGATGGCCTCCGACCGGCAGCTTGCGTACCACCAAGTTGTGCCGGCGGAGGGGGCGCTGGCAACTATCCAGTCTCTGTGCCGGCAGTTTGCGGTTGAGCTGGTGGCGATCGGAGATCAAACTTCGGCGAAAGCCTGGTTTGAGCAACTGACCGGCAATTTGCCCGAGCCGGTGCGGGTTGTGCTGGTGGATGAGCGCTACAGCAGTTTGGAGGCTCGCGAGCGCTACTGGCAAATGTACCCCCCCACCGGCTTGGCGCGTCTGATCCCCAAAGGCATGCGAGTGCCTCCCCGCCCGGTGGATGATATTGTGGCCATTATCTTGATTGAGCGATATTTGGCTCAGATGGGGTTGGGTTGAGTGCCGGTCAGGGCGCTATGCGCCATGCCCCATGCCCAATCCAAAACCCCCAAGTAAGAAGTTAAACTAACCAACCGGAAATAATTTTACAGGGCAGCCCGAATGGTGAAAGAATAGTCTCCCCCAGGTTCCAGCTGGTAGTCGCATTTCTCCAAGAAGCGCCCCAGAGGCTCCTGTATTAGGGCTCGCCCTCGGGAAGGTTCTATGGCCAGCTCGCCGCGTTTGAAACACCACTGGAACTGCCACACAAATTGGCCGGCACTCACTTCACCTGCAAGGGTGCCCTGGTGCCAAGAATGTTGAGTGACTCGCACATGTGCTGTGGTTCTGGGCAGACGGTTAGGACTCATACAACATCCGTCTTTATAGTTTCTATTTTCCCTGGGAGGGGGAGAGTTCCTTGACTCTGAGCTACTGAGAACCCCGGTTTCTTAAAGAAACCGGGGTTCTTAAGCGTACTTCATCCGAATTTCGCCCGCTATAACACCGGCAGGAACCCGCGCCGGTGGAGAAACCCGGTTTCGTAGGAGAAACCGGGTTTCTGAAGTTTCTCAATTGGGAGCGCCAGAAACCCTCCTCGCCTAGCCGGAAAATCATAAATTAATTATCCGGATTTACGCTCCAGCAGCCGCCGCTACTGTACGGCTGTTGTACTGATTCATAGCTTTCTCAACCCCCTGCTTGAGGCTGAGGGAGACGGCATCAGCGACGAGTTGCAGGACTTCTGAGATCAGCTGGGTTTCAGCGGACGAGAATTTTCCCAGAACATAGGAAACCGTAGCGGAATCGCTGATTTGATCCTTGGGTTTGCCGATGCCGATGCGCAGGCGGGGAAAGTTTTGGGTGCCGAGGTGGGCGATGGTTGACTTCATGCCATTGTGACCGCCGGCAGATCCAGACAGGCGCAGCCGCAGCCGCCCCAAGGGCAAGTCCATATCGTCATAAATCACCAGCACGGATTCTGGCGGCAGTTTGTACCAGTCCGTCACCGCTCGAATGGCTTGTCCGGAGAGGTTCATGTAGGTCAGCGGTTTGAGCAGGCGGATTTTATCACCTTTTGGCCCCAATCCTTCGCCGAACTGCCCCTGAAATTTGCGGTTTTCCGCTAGGGAAAGGTTCCAGGAACGCGCCAAGGCGTCCACGGCGGCAAAGCCGATATTGTGGCGCGTTCGGTCGTACTTTGGCTCTGGATTCCCCAGCCCTACAATCAGCTGGGGAATCACCAGCGCCGGTGGTGCCGTAGCTTGTGTCATTGAATTTCCGATCTCAGAAAAGCGGGGCGAGAGATTTTAGACTTTAGATTTATGGTAAAATACCGAATCTAAAATCCGGGCGTGCTGGGCGGTGTGCGCCCCTAGGTCTGCTGAGACTGGCCTGCGGCAGTCTCATCTGGGACAGGGGTAGCCATTTTCTCAGGTTTAGCGGCGGGAGCGGTCTTCACCGCCTCCAGCTGCTCCACTTCTCGCTTGAGTTCGGACTCAAAGTCCCTGGAAGCTTCCTGGAAGCCTCGAATCGCCTTTCCCAGACTGCGACCGATTTCTGGCAATTTCTTGGGGCCAAATATCAGTAGGGCCACGACCAGGATCACGGCCATCTCCGGCAAGCCTATCCCAAAAATGTTCACGCGACAACCTCGCTGCGACTTCTGGCTCTAGTATAGAACTGACAAAAAATCCCGGTCGAGCCGGGACTGCTGCACTTCGGGTGCCAGCTTGGGTTGGGGAGCGCGGGAGGCTAGTTGCCTAGGGCTCTCCAATCCACCTGGAACGAGTCAAGCAGCAGCGAGGAGTTGTAGATTTGCAGAATAATCAGCAAGAAGACGAGAAACAGTCCCATAAACACCCCCATGAGGAGAGTGGTGCCCCAACCGGGGGCGACTTTACCGTATTCCGAGTTCAGGGGTCTGAGTACCTCTCCCAGCCAAGTCCGTTGTGCCATAGGTCACCTGCGATCAGTTACGACAGATTTTTTAATGTTTTGTAATATTGTATAAGGAACAGCACTCATAAATTTAATTTACAAATGGAATCTGCAACAGTTCTTATCATTTCGATAGGGGCCGTCCTGGTGGCCATCACCGGCTTCTCCATCTACACCTCGTTTGGGCCACCTTCCAAGCAGCTGGCCGATCCCTTTGACGACCACGAGGACTGAGGTGGCACCGGCACTGCCGGCAGCCGGTCGGCGAGGAACAGTGGCCTTATGCTGCCGGTGGCAGTGCTTGGCCATTTTTGAGAAGAGCCCAGAATTGGCCCGAAACGCAAGCCGGTGGTTAAAAGCACCGGCTTATTTTTTGCTGCTTGACAGAATTCATTTAATATGATATTGGGAGTCTCCTAGCTCGCCTTGAGAGGAGTGGGAAACGGGGTGCAGCACTAAGGCTTGCACAATATAAGGTTGCCTTTGTCACCGACTTTTCCGTTCGTAACCCACCCGCTTACAGGAGATTGGATTGCCACCCAATTGCGACCGTCCACCGTTACAATGGTTGCCGGATTAGTAGTGATAGTCACCGTGTCTCCATTCGCCACACCTCCAATCCAGGCTGAATTAGCCGTCGGTTGAGAGCGGATTGCCAGACCTTCTTTGACTGGTGCCTGAACTCGACGACAGCGCTCATCTGCGCGAGCCACTTCAGACGTTTGAACTTCCGAAGTCCGAGAGGTTGTATCGGTCTGAGACACCTGCTGTGTCTGAGGCGTTGCAGTGGTTTTAGGGGTTGGCGGCACTTCACTTGTGCGAGACATGCGACGCGCGGTGATAGTTACGATATTTCTGAACCGGCCATTTTCCCAACAGCCGATTTGGATTTCTCCCGTACTGGTATTAATCAACTGAGAGTTAATTCTGTACCAGTAATTTTCTGCTTTTTTCTTCTCTGTAGAGGGCGTTTCAATTTCGCCAAAGCACAAATTTTCCAGAGACATCAGGGCGGTCGTGTCATTCTTCGACAGCCCAAACCGCAAATCAGAAGCATTCATCTTGTCCCAGCGCTGCCAAGAACTCCATCCTGTCTCTGGGATATTATTAAGGCCATTTGGGTCCACAGGGTCGGCTTTAACGGGCAAGCTTGCAGGAAGCATGAAGCTGCCTAGCAGGGTGCCGAGCATGGTTAATTTAAGCAAGTTTTCAAGTTTCATGGCTGTATAACTTAGAATTCCCCTGATTGTATTATAGACCCGTGAAGCGCTATCTGCCAGGGTTGGGGAACTCCTGTGGGGGGTGGGAGCGTCTTACTTTTGACAAAAGAGTATTTTGGTTCGGGGTGTTACCCGACTTTCAGGGTGCGGCGTGCAGAGTTCGCGCACCCACTTGCATGCTTTTTTTTATTTTATAGCAAGA
>JALOOK010000212.1 GCA_025454445.1 Oscillatoria sp. Prado101
GAACTCGCGCGCCACGGCATCGAAGGTGCGGCGCAGTTCGACCTGCATCCGCTGGTCAAGCTCGGCAATGATCTTGCGCAGGTCGGTGGCGGCTGCTTCCAGATCCTCCGCCTGCGTGTAGAGAAACTCGTAGCGTCCGGCGGCTTCTTCGTATTCGCGTGCTGCTTCCGGGTTGACGTTGCTCAGGCGCGCCAGCCGATTGCGCGAGTCGCGTACTTCCCCTTCCATCGCCTCCGGTACGGATTCGACCACCGGCAGTTGCTCGACAAAGGCATCCCAGGGCAGCGGCGGCTGATAGGCGACATCTGCACTCTGTTCTAGCGCAACCAACCCCAGGTCCTGTTCGATCTCGTGGCGCAACTGGTAAAGTGCATCTTCGCTGCGTTGCAGTTGCAACTGGGCCGCGTTCCAGGCGCTCTCCTCTTTGCGCAGCAACTGTTGCAGGCTGCGCTCCTGTTGTTCTTCCACGTCCAGCCGCTGTTCGAGCGTGCTCAGTTCGGCTTCGATCGGGCTGCCTGTGACCAGGACGCCCTCCAGCAAGGCTACCACGTTTTGGCAGAAAAACCCTTAACCCTCGAGCCGGGGGAATCCCTGGAATTGTGCCGGCTGGCTCAAAAGCTGCACCGGCAGCTAGTCGTTGACCACACCTACCTGTTCCACCCAGCCGTCGAGCGAGGGAAGCGGGCGATCCAAGAGGGACATCTGGGAGAATTGCGGTACGGCTATGCCGCACGCACCCACCTCGGGCCAGTGCGCCCGGATGTGGACGTCCTCTGGGACTTAGCCATCCACGACATTTGCATCTTCAACAGCTGGCTGGGAGAGACACCGGCACAGGTGCAAGCCACCGGCACCATTTGGCGGCAAAGCAATCGGGAGGGATGGAGCGGCGGAGAACATTTTCCCCAGGGTTTGTCCGACTTAGTGTGGGTCACTCTCACCTATCCGAGCGGCTTGCAGGCATTTATCCACCTGTGCTGGTGCAATCCCGACAAACAGCGGCGTTTGGCCATTGCCGGCAGCCGCGGCACCTTAATTTTTGACGAGATGCTAGCTGAGGGTGCCCTCAGCCTCCAGCGCGGACACTTGTCCCCCGCCGGCGACCGGTTTATCCCAGCCGGTCAAAGTCGGGAAGTGCTCAGCTTAGAGCCGGCAGAGCCCTTAGCGCGGGTGTGCCAGCACTTTCTGGACTGCGTGCACAGCAACACCCCCTCGCCGGTTTCCTCTGGCTTGACAGGAGTCGGGCTAGTGCGAATTCTCAGCGCCTTGACTGAATCCATCAACCGGGGAGGGCAGCCGGTGAAAATTGCTTGAAGATTGAATTCTCAATTCCTTTTAAATTGAAAATTCAAACTGGCAATTTATCAGAAGACACCGGCAGCAGCTGCAAAACCGGCAAAGATATCTCAACGGTTGTCCCCAAGCCTGCGCCAGCACTGTGCAGGGTAATAGAGCCTTTCATAAGTTCTATTAAATTCCGCGAGATAGCCAGTCCCAGACCCGTACCCCCGTACTTGCGAGTTCTCGTGCCATCAACCATAACAAACGGTTGAAACAGTCGGTGCTGCTGGAGCGGGTCAATGCCAATACCCGTATCCCGGACAGAAACAATAGCCTGCAGCTCCAGGGCAGATGATGCCGGTGCAGCTGCAGAGCCGTTTGCCTGAAAGCTGGGAGCCGGTTCTATGCGAATGGAGATAGCTATCGAGCCGGTGTCAGTAAACTTGAGGGCGTTCCCCACCACATTGAGCAGAACCTGCTTCAGCTTAGCGGGATCTGCTTCCACCGCAATTGGAGCTTTGAGTTCGGGCAAAATTAACTGCAAGCCCTTGTTTTGAATCTCAGCCGCCTGCAAATCGATAACTTCCTCGATCAGTTTTTGCAGATCGACCGGCTCTGGGACAACCGACAGCGTGCCCGCTTCTATTTTGGCAATGTCGAGCACGTCATTGATGATTTTGAGCAAGTGAATCGCAGCGTCATCCGCTCGCTGCAAAAACTCCATTTCCTCTTCCTCGTCATCGCAGCAGCCGTCCCGCACCAGACGAATGGAGCCAATAATAGCGTTGAGAGGAGTTCTCAGCTCGTGGGACGTATTGGCCAAAAACTCATTTTTAAGTTCGTTAGCTACTTTCGCTTGTTTCCAGGCGGTTTCCAGCTCCTCCGCCCACGCCGTCAGACGCTCTACCATACTGTCTAGCGCCGAGGCCAGTTGATTTAGCTCCCGGATGCGAAAATTGTGGGGAACTCGGGCCAGAGCGCGTCGGGCTTGCACGCGCAGGGCATAGTCTCCCAGCTGTTCCAGCGGACGCGCTATATCGCGAGACAGATAGAGAGTTGCCAGAAGGTTAGCGGCTAGCAAGCCCAGGATCAGCGTTACCAGAATGTGCTGAATTTCTTCGAGTCCAGCCAGAGCGTTGTCCAGACGGGTGACAGCCAAGACAATCCACTTTTGATTCCCATCCGCCGCCACTGGACTGGGGATAGCGGTGTACCCAGCCAGCAATTCCCCGCCGCCGTCTTCAAACCCGAACAGGTGAATAAAATCCGTTTTGCCGGCGAGCGCATTGCCAACAATAGCTGTGAGTCTGGCTTTGTCTTCCTCCTCGGAAACCTTGCGCCCCACTCGGCTCAAGTTGGGGTGAGCCAGAATTGTTCCATCTTGGGCAATCACCACCGTATAGCCAGACAGAGACCTCCGCTTATCCGTCTCTGGCGGGATGAGGGCGGCTTGAATCCTTAAGGCATAAACGAGTTGACCCGCCAGATCGTAAACCGGCGCACTTAAAACCAGGCTCAGCTGGCTTTCAGTGCTGGCTGGCCCAGCCCCAGCCATCTCCGCCGGCTTCTCGGATGTCACCGGCGCTAGGGCCGTTATTTTTACAGCCGAGGCGTCTGTAAAGGCGCTTTCGCGCACAGCTGGCCATAGAGAAGCCGGTGGCGAGTCAAGCCGCTGATTGCCGCAGGAACTCCACGCCATCTCGCCGGTCTGTAAATCCGCCAGTTGAAGGCACTCAACCCGCTCGGGCAATTGTTGCGCCAGCTGCTCTAAAAATTGTTTGGACGCCTCTAGGGAACCTGACTCCAGGACTGCGGTTTGACTGGCACTCACCAGGCTCGCTTGCAGCCCTTTGATTGAATCTTGAATGTTTTTGCCCTTCCTGACGGCGCTTTCTGGCAGGTTTTGGCGGGCCGTTTCCAGCAGGCCAGAACGTGCCTTTCTGTAAGTCACGTACTCTCCCAACAGCAAAACCGGCACGCTCAGAAGCAAAATCCGCGACAGCAGTATGCGGCGGAATGTGGTTTGACCGAGAGCGGACAAACCCAAACGTTTGAATATACCGGACAGATCAGGCATCCATCCACCACGATTTTATGTGCCTAGGAGTGAAATGCTGCTGCCAACATGGCAGGTTTACAACAATTATAAGAGGTGTTAGCGTTTAAGTGCCGTTTCCTGAATTCACTCTCACCGGCCTTGCGGACGATCCCATGCGGCACTAAACACCCGCCTATACGGCAGCACAGGCATTTTGCCTTTGATTGCTGAGGGCAATTTCTCTCCCCCACATCTACTGCCCGCCCAGTTTCCTCAGCAGTACCTATACCACACCAAGCCGGAGCTTGTCAATCCCTGGTACAGTTTCCCGGCAGGCAGCCTTTGCTCCACTCAACCGGCTCTGGGTTTTAGGAACCGCGCCCGACGCAGAGAGCGCCGAAGAATCGGAAAAGTGGTTGTTAGGGTTGGCCATCACTCTTTGTTGGCCGCTACCAAATATGACTGGTATAGCCTAGCCCGCCCGGTGCCCTCATAAAAAAGCTATTGCTCAGCAACCTGTGACATCGGTAAAGTCATCCCCCTACCGGGTTAATTCCTTAAAAATTACTTCAGCTAAGCTCGAAACAAAAAAAACTTTAAAATTTGTTGTAACTTGACAATTAACCATTATTCCCACTATTTCCAATTTCCTGTATTGGGAATGCGGCCAATATTGCCAGAGCATTAATTGGTTTTTCAACTTGGATTTGTGAAACCTGTGCCTGAAACCCTGTTTGTTTGAGAAACCGGGTTTCTCCGCTCTCACAACTCAAATATAAAAGCTATTATAACCAAAGTTGCTACCTACAAGTCGAAGCATCCAGCTCCCCCCTTTCCCCCTCTAAAAAAGGGGGGCTTTGAGATGTCCCCCCCCTTTTGTAGGGGCGGTGCGGCACGACCGCCCTGGCTAGGCGGGGATATCGCCTGACTCACTTATAAGTAGCAACTTGGGTTATTATACCAAAACCAACGTACAAGACTGCCTGTAGCTCAGGGGAGCCTTACCGGCTGAAAAGGCACCGGCGCTCAAGAGCGCGGTTAATGCTGTCCTGCCCCAGATGCGCCCGATTAGATTACCCTAGATAGCGAACATGCCTCCCGTAAACCGTGAACCTTATGGTGGAAAAGCTTTCGCCGAGCTATTCGGTAGCCTGGATTAACAAAATCGCTGAAGTCCCCCAAGCTGAGTGGGATGCCCTGGCTGTGCCGTTGAACACCCCTTTCCTGGAGTGGGAATGGCTGAACAATATGGAAACCTCCAACAGCGCCACGGCTAAAGCCGGTTGGCTGCCGAATCACTTGACGGTGTGGCGCGACCGGCACCTGATTGCCGCCGCGCCGCTGTATATTAAGGGGCACAGTTACGGCGAGTTTGTCTTTGACCACCAGTGGGCAGATTTGGCCAGCAGGCTGGGAATCGAATACTATCCCAAGCTGCTGGGTATGAGCCCGTTTACGCCGGCTGAGGGCTACCGCTTCTTAATCGCGCCTAATGAAGATCACGATCAGCTGATCGGTTTGATGGTGAGTGCCATTGACCATTTCTGCACCCGCAACAGTATCTCTGGCTGCAATTTTCTCTATGTCGATCCAGTCTGGCGACCTAAGTTGGAGCGCCACGGCTTCACCAGCTGGCTGCACCACAGCTACATTTGGCAGAATCAGGGCTACCACACTTTTGATGACTACTTGGCTGTCTTCAACGCCAACCAGCGCCGCAACATCAAGCGCGAGCGCAAAGCGGTGGCGAAAGCTGGCATCCGACTCCAGACTCTCACCGGTGACGAGATTCCCAAGCCGCTGTTTTCCCGAATGTACAGCTTTTATGAGAATACTTGCGACAAGTTTGGCTGGTGGGGGAGTAAGTACCTGACTAAACGGTTTTTCGACCAGCTCTTCGATTACCGGCACCGGGTTGTGTTTGTGGCTGCTTACAGCGAGCAGGATCACCGGCAGCCGCTGGGCATGTCCTTCTGCATCAACAAGGGCGACATGCTCTACGGGCGCTACTGGGGAAGCTACCAGGATATTGACTGCCTCCACTTTGACGCCTGCTACTACACCCCCATTGAGTGGGGCATCAGTCACGGCATCCAGACTTTTGACCCCGGTGCCGGTGGGCGTCACAAAAAACGTCGCGGCTTCCCAGCCTCCCCCAACTACAGCCTGCACCGCTTTTACAATCCGCGTTTACTCCAAATTCTGCGCTCTTACATCCGTCAAATCAATGAAATGGAGCAGCGGGAAATCGACGCCATTAACCAAGAGTTGCCTTTTAGTCAGCGCACTTCATAACTCCTCACTCCCTACCCTTGAGGGGAACTTCTATCCTCTCAAGTTCGTCTAGACATTTTTTAGCTGTGGGATAATTTCACAGAACTTGCCAAGCATCCAAATCCACCTCCCCACAAGCCGTTAAATCTAAAATTTTAATAAATTTTCCTTGAAACAAAGATTTTAAATGCATATAAACTGCACATACAATTTTGGGTGTGATAGCATTTTATTTGGCACTATTCATCTCTATTCCCTTCCAGCCTCAGTAGGTGCGTTCTACCTCCAGAGTCCCCGCACTATAGCAGCACAGCAGCAGTCATATTGGGCGCGGACATTAAGGCAGCGCATCGCTCCCGGCCCATCGCCCCCGGCGCATGGCGCATGGGAAAGACTCACAGATGCATGCGTGATGCCCAATCCCCAATCCCCAATCCCCAATCCCCAATTCCCAAGATGGTGCTGGCGAATTGATAGGGGGTTTTACCCCACCCCCAACCCCTCCCCCGTACCGGGTGAGGGAGCACCATCTTTGGGGGCGTTCATGGGTAACGACCCCTGTTGAATACAAAAAATATGCAATTTAAATATGTAATATCATATTGAAAATATTTCTTTGGCGCGTCGGGTGTGGCAGATGTGCCCTAATGCTAGATTCGCCAAAAATTTGTGCCGCACCAGAGTGATTGGTTTTCCCAATCAAGCGGGTACACTCTAGGCATATAAGTTGAAACAAGGAAAACAGCATTTCAGCAGTTAGGAGCGTTTAAAATGTCAACGTTAAGTGGTACATCTTCCGGAGATTTTATCGATCTCTCCAGTAATACCGTGCACCTGCAAGAAGGGGACGATACTGTTATAGGCTCGAAAGGGAATGACAATATCAGCGGTGGTCCGGGAAATGACAGTATAACTGCCGGTGCGGACGCTGACCAAATTGCGGGGGATGAAGGCGACGACGACCTCAATGGCGAAGATGGCAGCGACAGCATCAATGGGGGTCAGGGCAACGATGTGGCCAAAGGAGGCAGGGATAGTGACTTGATTTCTGGCGGTGCCGGTGAGGACATCCTGCTCGGCGAAGACGGCGACGACGTGCTCAGTGGCAACCTTGGCCAGGATGTCCTCTCTGGCGGTGCGGGAAATGATACCCTGGGGGGAAATGAAGACGATGACCTGCTCTCAGGCGATGCCGGTGATGACCTTGTGTTCGGCGGCACCGGCAATGACACCGCCGATGGTTCAGAAGGCAGCGACCAGGTGTTTGGCGATGCCGGTGATGACCAGCTAAATGGCGGCACCGGCAGCGACACCCTCAATGGCGGTAGTGGGGCGGACTTTTTGCAAGGTGACCCAGCTAGCGTCCCACAAAACGATCTCGACCTCGGCGCTGACGCCGCCAACCTCGGCGGTGTTTTTAGAGATCTCCTGAATAACGATTTTCTTGTCGGCGGTGCCGGTAACGACACGGCGTTTGGCGGGGTTGGGAACGACCAAATCCAGGGCGACGAGGGCGATGACTACCTCAATGGCAACCAGGGAGACGATATCGTTGTTGGCGGAGATGGCAACGATACGGGGCAAGGTGGCCAGGGCAATGACGTGCTGTTTGGTAATGCCGGTGAAGACATCATCTTGGGAAACAATGGTAACGACACTGCTTCTGGTGGAGAGGGGAACGACCAAATCTCAGGCAACCAGGGCGATGACCTACTCAACGGCAACCAAGGCGACGATAGCGTTTCTGGCGGTCAGGGCAACGATATCCTGCACGGGGGTCAAGGCAATGACCAGCTGTTAGGCGACTTGGGTGATGACAGACTCTGTGGCGATCTCGGTACGGACACGCTCAGCGGCGGCGCTGGCACCGACAAGTTCGCGATCACTAAAAATGGCGGTGGCACCAGTTTACAAGATGCCGACTTAATTACTGATTTTGCCGACGGCACAGATTTCATTGAGTTAGGGCTCGATCTCACCTTTGAGGATCTGGACATCTCTCAGGGCACAGGAGCTTACTCCGGTAACACCGTCATTAAGCACAAGACCACCGGCGAGTTTTTGGCTGTCTTGCAAGGGATTAACGCCAGCGCCATAACCCTGTCTGATTT
>JALOOK010000213.1 GCA_025454445.1 Oscillatoria sp. Prado101
GGAAGGAACCGTCAACCATAGTAGCCTTGATGTCAATCACCGGGTAGCCAGCCAGGATGCCGGACTCGCAGGCTTCTTTCATCCCTTGCTCGGCTGGGGCGATGTACTCTTTGGGCACAGAACCCCCGACAATCTTGGAGACAAATTCAAAGCCGGTTCCGGTATCTCCCGGTTCGACTTCGATCACGACGTGACCGTACTGGCCCTTCCCGCCGCTCTGGCGGATAAACTTGCCTTCCGCTCGCACATGTTTGCGAATCGTTTCTCGGTAAGCTACTTGCGGTGCGCCCACGTTGGCTTCCACTTTGTACTCGCGCAGCATCCGATCCACCAGAATCTCCAGGTGCAGTTCGCCCATACCGGCAATCACCGTCTGGTTGGTTTCTGGATCGACACTGACGCGGAAGGTGGGGTCTTCTTCTGAGAGCGCCTGGAGCGCCTTGGAAAGCTTCTCCATGTCCTGCTTAGTCTTGGGCTCGACCGCCACGGAGATCACCGGCTCGGGAATGAACAGGGACTCCAGGATAATTTGCGAGCTGTCCTCGCAGATTGTATCTCCTGTAAAGGTTTCCTTCAGACCCAGGGCTGCGCCCAAGTCGCCGGCTCGCAGTTCGTCCACCTCAATCCGGTCGTCTGCCTTCAAGACGATCAGGCGAGACACCCGCTCTTTTTTGCCCTTGGTGGAGTTGATCACATAGCTGCCTTTCTTGAGCACGCCGGAGTAGACGCGCACAAAGGTCAGCCGTCCGTAGGGATCTGCCATAATCTTGAACGCCAGAGCTGCCAGCGGCTGGCTGTCATCGGCTCGGCGCTCCGCTGTTTCGCCGGAAGGCAGCATCCCCTGAATCGGCGGAATGTCAAGCGGTGAGGGCAGGTAATCCACCACAGCGTCCAGCATCAGCTGCACGCCTTTATTTTTGAAGGCGGAGCCGCACAGCATCGGCACAATCGTCCCGGCGATCGTGCCTTTGCGCAGCGCAGTCTTGATCTCCTCTTCGGTGAGCTCTTCCTCTGCGAGGTACTTCTCGGTCAGGGCGTCATCCGTTTCTGCCACGGACTCAACCAGCTTCAGCCGGTACTCCTCAGCCAGATCCCGAACCTCTTCGGGAATTTCGGTGTCCTCAATATCGGTTCCGATGTCGTTGGTGTAGATTTTTGCCCGCATGCGCACCAAGTCTACAATCCCCCGGAAACTGTCTTCGCTGCCGATCGGGATTTGGATGGGCACGGCGTTCGCCCGCATCCGGTCGCGGATCTGGCCGTAGACCTTGTAGAAGTTGGCTCCTGTCCGGTCCATCTTGTTGACAAAGGCTATTCGAGGCACCTTATACCTGTCTGCCTGTCTCCATACTGTCTCGGACTGGGGCTGCACGCCCCCCACCGAGCAGAACACCGCGATTACCCCATCCAACACCCGCATGGAGCGCTCCACTTCGATAGTGAAGTCTACGTGCCCCGGAGTGTCGATAATGTTGATCTGATGGTCTTTCCAGCTGGTGCTGATAGCAGCGGCAGTAATGGTAATGCCCCGCTCCCGCTCCTGCTCCATCCAGTCTGTTACCGTGGTCCCTTCGTGAACCTCCCCGATTTTGTGAACCACACCGGAATAGAACAGAATGCGCTCTGTTGTTGTCGTCTTGCCAGCATCAATGTGGGCTGCAATTCCTATATTGCGTACTTTCTCGAGCGGGTTGTTACGTGCCACAGCTACCTCCAAAATTTCTGCCGCTGATATTTACCGGTCGCCGCTTTGTGCGCGATTCCATGCCTGCATTCATCCGACAGCAGCACCAGCTGCTCTCCTCAAAATGCTCGCCTTTTAGCCAGTCAATTGCTGCCAAAGCTGACCCAAAATGAGCACCATTTCCCATCGCTGAAAGCTTTTGGGACAATTTGAGCGCTCGTCCACGCGCTTCCTTTGCCGCCCAGGTGACGGCTTCGTGGATACCGAGTTCCCCTTTAATATATTTTAATATTTTCCGTTACCTTTTGTTCACTTGGGAACCCCCGGGCGGGAACTCGGGATCAGCCAGCATCAGTACCGGTAGTGAGCGAACGCCTTGTTGGCTTCCGCCATCCTGTGAGTTTCTTCTCGCTTGCGGATCGCACTTCCCGTCTCGTTGGCGGCATCCATCAGCTCGTTGGCCAGTTTGGAGGACATTGTCCGGCCCCCTCTAGCCCGGGCGTACTGGATCAGCCAGCGCAGCGCTAGTGCCGTCCCCCGCTCCGAACGGACTTCCATCGGCACCTGGTAAGTGGCACCCCCAACCCGCCGCGCTTTCACCTCCACCAGCGGTGTGGCATTGCGCACGGCTTTTTCAAATGTTTCCAGAGGATCGCCGCCGGTGCGCTCCTGAATCGTTTTGAAGGCGTCGTAGACAATCCGATAGGCGAGGGATTTTTTGCCACTCTCCATAACCCGCCGCACCATCATACTCACCAAGCGGCTGTTATAAACGGAATCTGGAGGAACGTTACGTTTTTGAGCGCTACTGCGTCGCGACATAATCAGTCTTCAATGATATAATGATCGTTTTTTTTCGTTTCCAATCAATTCACATGCCAGCGCAGCGCGGACAGTCGCCGAGTCGCTGAGCGGAGCTGCTTCCGGGGGCCTCCCCCTGCCCTATTAACTGAGCGGTTCCCGCTGGCCACACGGGATTGGCTGAATTGCTGATTCCTGCTGCTTTATCGCTCCGGCTGCCGGCTGGCGGGAGGAGCGCTATACAAAGAGAGGCTATCTACTTTTCTGTGAGCGGGCATCTGCCGTGTGCTTGCTGTTGAAGCCTTGGGCGTACCTCGCTTCTTGTGGGCAAGCGCTCAACCTACTTCGCCGCTGCTTTAGGGCGCTTGGCCCCATACTTAGAGCGACCTTGCCGGCGGTCTTTTACCCCAG
Organism: Oscillatoria sp. Prado101; assembly: GCA_025454445.1. Lineage (GTDB taxonomy): Bacteria > Cyanobacteriota > Cyanobacteriia > Cyanobacteriales > Oscillatoriaceae > Oscillatoria. The sequence continues at coordinate 2,897 of JALOOK010000213.1, forward strand.
CGGTATCTAGCGTCCCACGGATAATGTGGTATCTAACACCGGGTAAGTCTTTCACCCGTCCGCCCCGAATCATCACCACTGAGTGCTCTTGCAGGTTGTGGCCTATCCCTGGAATGTACGCTGTCACCTCAAATCCGGAAGTGAGGCGAACCCGCGCCACCTTCCGCAGCGCTGAGTTTGGCTTTTTCGGGGTTGTGGTGTAAACTCTTGTACAAACGCCACGACGCTGAGGGCAACTCTTCAAAGCCGGCGATTTCGTTTTCTTCTGGATTTTTTGGCGTTCGCTACTAATGAGCTGCTGAATTGTGGGCATGGCTTAAGGCGTGTGCAGCTTTTTGCTGTTCAAACTTTCAACAAAAGGACATTGTATCTATTTTGACGCTCTGTTGTCAAATATTTTCTTCAAAAACTTCAAACTCCTCGCTGTGTCCCCCGATTGGGGTGTCATTCCGCACCGCCCCAGTGCCGGTGGAGAAGGAGTGACCGCACCCACAGCTGGCGGTGGCGTTGGGGTTGTGGAAGCGGAAACCGCCGCCCATCAGATCCTCTGAGTAATCTAAAGTCAGACCGGTAAGGGTTTTGACGCTCTGGCCATCGACAGCCACCTGAATCCCGCTGCTCTCACAGATTCGATCCTCAGGTTGGACGGCGTCCAACTCCATTATATAGTACAAGCCGGCGCAGCCGCCTTCGCCCACCGCCAGCCGAAATAAGGCGTTGGGATTCTCATACTTGGACTTCAGGCGCTTGATTTCGCGGACGGCTGCTGGGCTCAGGTGAATCATGGACTTTGTGCCAGGTCAGAAAGGAAAGGAGCTTCCTTTTTATCCTCACACGGAAGCTGCCCTTTTCGCACCGGCGCAGGAAGTCAGCCCCCTACCGCCCTGTTCTGGTGGCCTTCAAAGGAGCGAGTCCGAATATCCCCAGTGTCAAGGCTGCCACGGAGGGCCCTAGTGTCAACTTTAGCGCCCTGTAAAGATTTCTAGGATGGCCCTCCCGTGGGTGCAGCCGACGCTGCGAATCGCGACTCTCTAGGATTTGACGCGGGCGTAGTCGTCTTGGAAGCGCACAATGTCGTCTTCTCCCAGGTATTCCCCATTCTGCACCTCAATCAGCACCAAGGGAATCACGCCAGGATTTTCCAGTCGGTGGGACGTACACGGTGGGACGTAGGTGGACTGATTGTTGGAAATCAGCTCCTCGATGTCGCCGCACGTTACCTTCGCTGTCCCAGATACGACGATCCAGTGCTCGCTGCGGTGGTGGTGCATTTGCAAGCTCAACCGGTGACCGGGTTTGACTTCAATGCGCTTGATTTTGTATCCGCGCCCCTCTTCGAGAACCGTGAACGATCCCCAAGGTCGCAATTCCGTCGCGGTTACGACCTTACTGCCGGCAGATCCCAGCATTGCTTGCACTTGAGATATTTCTTTAATTTGGGCCATGATTTTCTCTCCTTAAGGATTACTTGTGCAATTGGGGTGCCCGATTTACAGCTTGTTTCTGGCCATGACGCTGACTTTTCTGGCCATGATTTCCACAAAGCATGATTTCCACAAAGGCTGTAACATCCCGCAGCTATGACTTTTTGGAAAGGCTGCAACGTCTGGGACGGATTTTTCTGAAGATATGTTGAGCGTCCCTTAAGATAACTAAAAAGCAGGGCGTGTCATCCAGCTGTTGAATCCGCCTGTTGGGGGCACCGAACTCCAACATAGCAAGTGTTCCCCAGGTACTGTGATCAGTAAACAGGTCACTTTCGCCAATTTACACACAATCTTTACCTGTCCCCGCCTGGGCTTTAACCAATCTTTAACTCGTCAGGGGTCAGCCCTTTTCCCAGCGGGGGCTTTTCGGGCTTGCGGACTCAGATTTTTCACATTGAGCTGCTGTTTAATAGTCCGGATGATTGATTTTCTTTTTTTTGACCGCCAAGACGCGCCTGTTCGCCAAGAAGGAAGAGGGAAAAAAAAGAGCGATAAAATTAATAGGGGCAATTGACCGGAGATGATATGAGAGGCGTGCGGCGGGTGCTTTTGTGGGCTGTGACGCCTCTGGCGTTGTGGGCGGTTTTGGCAGTGCCGGAAATTACCGCCCTGTTCACTTTCTGCTGACACCAATGCCCTGTGTGGCGGCTCCTCCGGTGCCCTCGTACTCCTAACTCTACTGACCGAAATTCAGAAAAACCCCCAAACCGTTGTGGACAGGAGCCGCTGTCCGGGGTGGACGGTCGAGAAGTTGGCCTCCGAGATAAAGGCCGGTGGAACTGCCTCCGTCGAGATTGAGGGCGTCCACTGCGCCTAGTTGCTGCATCAGTTGCGCTAATTCCGCTAAGGTGGCACCGGCACCCCCAGGGCGGTTGTGAACGGCCACTATTAATAATGTTCCCGCCGCAGTTACGCCAATGGCACTGCGGGACGCCGTTTGCTGGTTAAAAGCCGAGCTGAACCCTTCCGCTTTGGCATCCAGAATGATTTGCCCCCCCAAACTGAACTGTAGGGGCGGGCCCCCGTGCCCGCCCCCCCCCGTGGCCACCCCGCCCGTGGCCGCTGCTCCGGTGGCCACCCCCAGCAAAACCGGCCCCGCCCCCAGGATGTGCGGGTAGCTGGCAAATTCCGCCGGCACAGTGGCGCTGTCCACGCTCAGACTGGTGCCGGTGGGGAGGGCGAAAGCCGGCAGATTCCGAACAACCAAAAGGTAGCCTTTGGGCGGAATCGGAAAAGCAGTTTTACCGGCTTCCCCTCCAGGCAGCTTAGCTGTAACTTGGCCATTCTCCACGGCCACAATCGTTTCATTATCGCTCAGGGGAGTGTAAGTCGCCCCCCACTCGCCGGTGTAGCGGGCAATGCCGTCTGCTACATAGGCACTGTTAAGAAACAGCACCGGCAAGCGAACTCCAGTTGCTGTGCTGACAAATTCCTGCAAGCTGAGACGCCCTATTTTGACATTACCGGCATCATCCCAGGCGATTGCGCCCCGGTTAAGAATCGGACTGGACAGCCACCGGCCATCCAGGCGAATCGCACCTAGAGGCAGCTTGTTATTGCGATTGAAAAAGCCGCCGTTAATCGCCGCTGACGCCCGCAACTGTCTTGCTGTCTCGATCAAAGGCTCAATCCCCGTTTGATTAGTCACTTCCCGCCGCAGCGGTTTGATACTAATTCCAGGCTGGCGGAGATCCACTTCCAGCCAGACGGCGGGAAAGCGATCCGGGCCCAAACTGAGATACCGCTGCCGCCACCGCAATCCCTGGGCCCAGAGTATATCTTTCGCCACCATAGAATCGGGTCGAATGTCAATCTCCAAGCGACTGGGATTGCTGAGTGTGGAAACGAGGGGACGCCAGCCGGCAGGCACTGCTACTCGGATATTGGTCTGGTTTCCCGCCGGTTCGACTCGGACGAAATTGGCTGTGGGGCACTGGGCGCTGGGCACTGGGCATGGATCACTGGGCGCTAATTGTTGTTTTTCCCCATCCGTGATCGGACTGTCCCCATTGCCGGCACCCCCTGCAGGCGGTGGGTTAAAGCGCTGCGCCAAGGCCGGCTCAGTCAGGCCATCCAGTGCAATTACCCATTCATCAAACTTGGGCTGTTTGGGCCGCACCGGCTTGGACTCGTCATCAGGTTTCTCCCCACCGGCATTTTGTGGGCCAATCTGGCTGCCAGTGCCCGGATCGGGTTTCTCCCCACCGGCATTTTGTGGGCCAATCTGGCTGCCGGTGCCCGGATTGGGTTTCTCCCCACCGGCATTTTGTGGGCCAATCTGACTGCCGGTGCCGGAAACCTGGGGCTTCGACTCGTCATCAGGGGGAGTTGCCGGTGGGGGATTTGGGTTAGGGACTTCTGGGGGTAAGACCTGCGCTGGTGGCGGCGGGGGAGTCAAAGTGCGAGAAAAATTAGCTTGCCAGGTTGTAGGCCGGTCGAGATCGACGACAATGCGAAAGCTGGGCGCTGCCTCAGGCTTGGCCTGTCCTGGGGTTCTGATTCTTTCTATATAAAAGGTCAGAGGTTGGGGAATCTCAACCTTTTGAATGTCTTTTACCCAGGCCACAGGGGTGGTGATTTGCAGGGTGTCCCCACTGACAGCTACCTGCCAGCCTGCTTGGGCTGCCAAATCGGTAATATCCAGATAGCGATATGGGCTTTGATGTCGCACCGGCAGGATCACGGGTGCCGGTGAGTTCCCGAACCAGTACACCGGCTGTTTTGTGGCATCCCCTGTGCTCAGCAGTTCCACGCCTAGCACCTGTCTGACTCCCGCGTCACTGATGCCGGTGCTCAGGCTGCCCCGCGCCCCACTGGCCCACTGGCTCCAAGCTGCTGGCCAAGTCCGGCCATTTAAAGAGACCTGACTTCCCTGTGCCACGGTTGGCGACGCCATTTGAGGATCTCTGGCCAAGGGCGGGACGGTTGAGGGGGCGGAAGTTGGCCCAAGAGGCAGGGGGCGCTTGTCTGGGCCCGACTGCGCCGGTGCTAAGCTGACAAGAGTGGCCATCAGGGGTGCGAGGGCAAGATTTATCAATAAAAAAGCCATGACTTTCCGTGGTTGAGGGATAAATTCACACAGGGCTGACTATACCCGCAACCCCGCAATACCCTAAGCCTTTTTAGGGGTGGGTGGGACTAAAGCCTAACTACCAGGTGGGGCTAATGCCCAACTACTGGGTGGGGCTAATGCCCAATTACCGGGTAAGGGCTAATGCCCAACTACAAACTTACCTTTCTCGGGGCGGGTGGGGCTAATGTCCCACTACTGGGTGGGGCTAATGCCCAACTACCGGGTAAGGGCTAAAGCC
>JALOOK010000214.1 GCA_025454445.1 Oscillatoria sp. Prado101
CAGGGCAAGTTCTGGGAGATGCACGACGTCATGTTCAACAGCGCTGATTGGCAAACCTGGGCTCAGATGAGCCCGGAGGATTTCGAAACGTGGATCACCACGAAAGCAGAAGAGATCGGACTGGATGTCGATCAGTTCACCTCAGATCTCAAAAGCGAGGCAGTGCTGAACAAAGTTGCCGAAGCCCGGGCTGCGGCACAAAAAGCCGGTGTGAACGCCACGCCATCCGTGTTCATCGAGATGGACGGCAAACTGATCTTTGCCGTGAATGTGGACCAGGCCGATGCGATCGGGCTCTCCTACGAAAACCTGGATGCGATCCTCAATATGTGGAAGCTGGAACAGCTTCAACTGGAAGAGTGCCCGCCGATGGTGATCGACCCAGCTAAAAGTTACATCGCTACCATCACCACCACCAAGGGCGATATTGAGCTGGAGCTTTTCGCCGAGCAGGCGCCGCTCACCGTCAACAGCTTTGTCTACCTGGCCGGCAAGGGGTGGTTCGATAACGTTCCCTTCCACCGCGTGCTGGATGGATTTGTAGCCCAGACGGGCGATCCCACCGGAACAGGGCTGGGTGGTCCCGGTTACGAATTCGGGAACGAGATCGATCCCGAACTGAAATTCGACGCTGAAGGTATTTTGGGCATGGCCAATTCCGGCGCGGGGACAAACGGCTCCCAGTTCTTCATCACCCTGGCTCCCCAACCGAACCTCGACGGCAGTTATACTGTTTTCGGCAGGGTGCTTGCGGGGATGGAAATAGTCAACGCGCTCCAAAAGCGCGACCCGGCCCAGGGCGGGGAGCTGCCCAACCCCGATTCGATCCTCTCCATCACCATCCGGGAGAATTGATCCCGGCGGGAGGACCCGCCTGGCAGGAATAGATAAGCGTGCTTGAGGGAAACCCAGGCACGCTTTTTTTCAAAGCACTACGGTGCAAGTTTGATATACTCAGAGGAGTTCAAAAAATTGGAGGCGAGGAAAAGATGGGCAAGCGGCAATTCCTGCTCAGTGTAGTGCATTTTCTACTTAAAAACATCACGCATACCACCTATGAAGGACTGGAGCACATCCCGGCTGCGGGTGGGGTGCTCATCGCCACCAACCACCTCAGCCGGTTGGATATTCCGGTTCTGTTTGGGCAGGTCTTGACAGCACTTTGCCGCCCCCAAGTAAGCAGGTAAAAATAAAAAAAAAATATATAATTTTAAAAGGCAAATTTTTCATGTTTCAAACCCTTCTTTTCTCCTGATGGTAATGTCCGGTATCGCCGCGTCGGAAACGCGATTTCTCGCGCCCGGATCTCCGACGTAGGACAGGCGGGACGCCTGTCCCCCAGTCCCGCCTCTCCCCCTGACCGGCTCATGTTTGATTTGATTTGCGCCGCTGTTTGGCGAGCTGGAGCATTTTATCGAACGCCTCATTGTTCACAATCTCGTCCACCTGTCGCTTCCGCTTCTCTTCGTCAATCTCAATCCGGAGTTGAACGACTTCTTTGCGCAGAATTTCCTCCCGTTCCTGCACGGCTTTCACCATCTGTCCGATCGAGCAAGCCACAGCAGCCAGCGCCCGATCTCCTTTAGGATCTACTTCCTCGATCTCCTTGATGACTTGGTTGTATTGCCCATCGATAATCATCCGCGCCCAGTGTCCCAAGCGCTCGATGTATTCGGTCATGTGGCGAGCCCGTCCGCTCAGGAGTTGGATAATGCAATTAGTCAAGATGGGGGAGTTGTGTATCCGCTGCAGGAAGTCGTCCCGGTTGAGCCGCAGCAGGCTGCTGGAACCGACAGAACTGGCGCTAGCAGAACGGGGTTGTGCGTCCACAAGTGCCAGCTCACCTAAAGTTTCACCGGCTGACAGGGTGTTGAGCGTGATTTCCTTTCCCTCCTGATCGAGGGTGAAAATCCGGATCTGTCCTGTTTGGATAAGGTAAAAAGCGTCGCCTATATCACCCCGATGGAAAAGCACCTGACCGTCTGATAGCTCCACCGTTTCCATCGCGTTCTCAATTAATTCTTTGTCTGAGAGCAGGAAATTTCGGATTAAGCTGATTGGGTCGTTCATTTTTGTTGGCGTTTTTTTACGTTTTTTACGTTCTTGGCAATAACTTGCCGCTTACGGATCTAGTTTCGTGACAGCGTTGGGCTTACTCTGTCTATGCCTGAACTGCCAGTTGCCGGTCTGAACTTACGAGAGACTCTGACAGTTCAAAAGTCTGCCCTCGCTTCACAAACCCGCAAAATCCATCTTTCTTGGCATCAGGAAGCGGCCCGGGCTGGTAATGGTACAGCCACATTTTATTTCTGATTCTTTCTGGCAGGGCCAGCAATTTATTGTAGTGGGCGTGAATGCTGCTGGGAAATCGGGAGGTTTCGCAATCTTGGAAAATCATATCCGCTCGCTCGTAATATTCACCCAGTTCATCTAAACACAGCTGCGTGTCCGTCGTCAACAGTACTTTCACCCCGCTCACTTCAAAAAATAACCCGTAAGCAGGCATAAGAAAATATCCATTATTAACATGCACAACCCTCACCAAATTAAACTCTATTCCTTCCCAGCAGAAATGCCCGTGACGGCCTATGGCGTGAACCTCAAAAAAAGTTTCTAAATCGGCGATATCCCCTTCAATAGACCTCATACCACCCGATAAAGTCCTGTCCCACAGCTCGCTCGCTAAATCTTTGCTCAGATAGAGATTGGGGCGGTTGCATCTCGGATCGAATTTCGTACTGAACCCGATGTATTCCAGTCCCCCCGCATGATCCGCATGCAAGTGACTGATATAAATATCAGTGATGTCAAGGTGGCCAAAGCCCGCCGCATGCAAAGAAAATCGGATATCAGAACCGCAATCAATCAAAAGTTTATGCCCTCGGTCGCTGACAAAGAGCATATTCGATTGAAAATTGTCCGCTCCTATCGTGAAAGCTGACCCGGAACCTAAAAAAATTAATTTCATCGTTACTGTCAGTTGGTTTATATAGGTTAGCCAGCGTGTCCCATCCTATACGCCCGCCAGGGATTTGTACACCGCTTTCAGCTGCGCTTCTACATCTGGCGGTTTGGCGGTGAAACGAATGTAAAAACTTCCATTCTCCACCGGCTTGTCCAGAACCTTGGCATACACATCTTCGCTAGCTTGTGCTGGCTCTTCTGAGCTTAACAAGTTGAGCTTGATATTGGTCAGGGGTGCCGGCACCTCCTCCCCACCCTTGTGGGAGAGAACCACAGCTCCCTTGGCCGAAAGCTTAACTATGCTTCCCCCGAACATGGTACTGCCAACGTGTTTCCCATCCAGTCCCACATATTGTAGCGATATTTTTTCCGAAACGGGAAAAAACACCTCATCTTCTTGAGGCAGGAACAAGTTGTGTTTCCCGCCAATCCCCCCTACATCATAGATGGTAATAGGCTCTTTCACCCCTTTCGGCTGCACCAGCTTTTGCCCCCTGATTTCCACGATTGGGCCCGCTTCTTTTAAGGTCGGCTCTGAAATGTAAATTTGGCCACCTGTTGTGTAAGATTCGATGCGGTAAGTCAGGTTCACCTGGCTGCCCACAATGCCGTACTTGGTGCGTTTCTCCGAGCCGATATTCCCCACCACGACTTCGCCGGTGTTGATGCCGATGCCCATTTCTAGCGGCGGCAAGCCCCACCGCTTCATTTGTTCGTTAACTGACACCAGCGCCAGCTGCATGGCCACCCCGCAAGCCACCGCTCTTTCGGCGTCGTCTTCTCTGGCAATCGGGGCACCAAACAGCACCAAAATCCCATCTCCCATGAACTCATCAATGGTTCCCCGGTACTGGGTTATTACATCTGCCATGCGCTCCAGATAGAAGTTGAGGATTTTCACCACCTCTTCAGGGGGCAGTCTTTCGGATGTGGCGGTGAACCCTCGTAAATCCGAGGTGAATATGGTGATTTTCCGCCGCTCGCCGCCCAGTTTCAGCCCTTCCGGGTTTTCCAGCAAAGTGGCGACGATTTCATCACTCAGGTAACGCCCAAAGGTTTTGCGAATATCGCCGGCGGTTTCGGCAATGTAGCGCGTGACGAGTGCGACAGACCCGAATAGGGCCACTAACGGCGGCACCACAGGTATCCACCAGCCCCACAAGAAAGCCCCAAAGCTTCCAGCCACCAAAGCGCCGCCTGCCAGAAAAGGAGCCGCCGCCCGAAGCAATGACAACTTTCTGACTCCACCTGTATATCGCAATTTCCAAATCAGGGTGGCTCCCACTGAGCTCCACAACAAAATCCACAGCCACTCCACCGGCTCCGACCAACTTTTGATAGGGGTGCGACCCTCTATCGCCGCGCTCAGGATCTCGCTGGCGAGATTGGCGTGTACTTCTACCCCAGCCATGCGCTCGGGCAGGCCCACCAGACCGCTGCTGTAAGGGGTGAAGAACAAATCCTGAAAGCTCTCGCCCACGGCACCTATTAATATGATGCGGTCGCGCCCCCAGTCTGCCGGCACCCGGTCTTTGAGTATATCTGTCATCAAGACCGTCTCGAAGTGCTGGCTCTGTCCCCGGTAGTTCATTAATATCTGGAATCCATTGGCATCGGCTCGCACATAGCCCCCGTCATTGCTTTCAAAGGGGACAAATACTCTCTTGCCCAACTGCCAATTCTGCGTCCCCTCTACTTTTTTTGGGCCAATGCCAAGTTTTTCCAGATACAGCAGCGCCAGATACAGCCCAAAGCTATAAACCGTCTCCCCGTTGCCATCCTTGACGTAAATCAAGCCGCGCCGCACTTTTTTATCGGCATCAAAGATCAGGTCATTGGCACCCACTTGATTTTTGGCCTTTAGCGCCGGCGGCGGGGCAATTGTCTCGCGTTCGCTATCCCCAACCACTTTCTTGATGCCAACCAGATTGGGCGTGGATTCAAATACTTTGACTAATTCCTTATGGCCTGGTTCTACCGGCTGGTCGCGATAAATGTCCAGACCAATGGCTAAGGGCTGCCGAGCTTTCAGCTTCTCGATCAGCTGGGCGTACACACCATCTGGGATAATCGCCTGTCCGAGCTCGCGCACGGAAGCTTCATCAATCCCGACGATCGCGATCCGGTCGTCGGCAGGCTCTAGGGGTCGCAGGCGCATATACTGATCGTAAACCGCCCACTCCCAAGACTGCAATAAACCGGCAAAGCGCAGCAGGATTACCACTCCCGCCACCGCCGGTGCTGCGATCCAAACGCCGCGCCGCTGCCAAAGAGACTGCTTTAAATTTGCCCACATCAAATGACCCCTAGGTGAATTTTCTACTGCGCCGCAGCCACACTACCAATGAAAGGTGCTTCCGCGATTGCCTCCAGCCCTACTGACTTGAGCAGCTGCTCCCATTCCTTTGGAGAGGAATTTCGCAACTGAGCCACCAGTGCCAGCGTCTCGTTCCACACCTTGGCCTTGGCATATATTTTGGCCTGCTCCAAGAGGGGTAATTTCTCAAGCTCGCTCTTCACGGCGTCACTCAGTTCAGTGCGCTGTAGCAGTCCCCTGACATAAATATCACCGCTTCTTTCTTGCGCATTGCAAATTATCGAGAAGCTCCAAGTATAGTCCTTGCCAGTTTTCAGATCGGCGCTTTCCGGCATGCTCACTTTCAATATTCCCGCCTCGCCCGTCAGTTTAACTGTTTCCAGATATACGTCTTTCCCTTGGTCGTCGCTCACAGAAAATTCGGCTTCCTTGACATTCGTTTTGGGCACATACACAAACAGTGTCGGGTTGGCCGACACCGTTGTCCCCACATTGTTGACCGGCATCAGCGCCGTCAGGGGGGTTGCCTCCTGCTCCACACAGCTGTCCCCTCTCACACCTCCGCCGGCTGTTCGCTCCGGTGCCCCCCGATCAGCAGCCGGCGGGAATTCCAGACTGATTCTCCCGTCTATCTGCCGGGAGGGCAGCTGCGGTGGCACGCTCGCCTGACTTATAAGCGCCGGCGACAGCACGCCGGCAAGTATTCCCATAGACTGAAGAGATTTTAGCCAAACCATAATAGGTATATCTCCTTTTAGTCAATTCTAGGCTACCTGCTGGGAACGCAACCCTCGCACTGGACAAGGGAGCGGGCAGCGCGGCTCTAGGCACTAGCGCCTCTGCCGTTAGAGGTATAAGGCTTCACACTTCGTTCCTTACCTCAGATAGAAGCGTTCCGTGTGTTCAGTCTACTCCAACTCTGCCTTGCCGGTAAATAGCTTCCCCCTCCTGCCCCAAAAAATGTCTGCAAGCCTGAGGGCGAGAGTCAGATTGCCCTCATGTCCCTAGAGATAAGCTATGGCGCATAGAATTTGTACGCTTACATCTCTATCCTCTCGTTCCCAGCCTGGCAGCTGGGAACGCTGTCCTGGAGGCTCTGCCTCCAAAGGGCTTTCCAGGAAGATTAAAAGCCTAACAGCTTATTTTCCGCTCGTTACCTCACAGCTGGCCATCTCTCAAAAAATAGGTTATCATACCCGCCCACCGCCACTCCCACAATCCCTTTTTAGAGGTTAAACTCGCTAAAATCCTGGCCCTACAGTGATTTTGACGGCAGTTCAAAAAATCTTAATTTATATTAAGAAACCTAAAAGGCGAGAACTTTTTCAATAAGGAAATCTGAAATCGCGGCTTGACGTTATAGCAGCAGCCATATTAATTAGGACACTAATGGCACCGCTCCTGGGGCAGCGGCTTGCAGGGGCATTGGGCATGGGAGAATCAATCCCAAATCCTTGCATCCCAAATCCTTGCATCCAAAATCCCCCCCAAACCCTTGGGCAGCGACACCCTGACCGGCAAACAAGGCAACAATGAATTTATCTTGACATCAGGAAAAAGATGTGATATAATAATACCCTTCCAAGATGGCGCGGATTTTCTGGCACTAGCCGACGGTTTGACGTTCCAGCAGCTGTCGGTTTCCGCCGCTGCGGGCGAGACTGCAATCAGTGTTGCCGGCACTGGGGAACTGCTGGCTTCGTTTTTCGGGGTCAGCGCTCAGCTTTTCGGCTTTTAACCTGCTTTTTACTTGAAAGGAGGCTATGCCTCCTGATCGCGTTCCCAGGCTCTGCCTGGGAACGAGATATCGATATGGATAGTGTAAATTAAATGCCCCATAGCTTAGCCTGAGCGGGGTTGAGTGTGGCAGAAACCCGTATTCTTAAAGATCCGGGTTTCTGGAGGGCACTTCACCCAACTGAAAACCGCTAGATAAAGGCCAGAATATTTAAACAGTTTGCGGAGAGATAGCCGTGACCGTCCCCAATCGTTTACAAAACTACATTAATGGAAAGTGGTGCGCCTCCAGCGCCAAAGACTGCTTGGATGTTGTCAACCCCGCTACGGCTGAGGTGCTGGCACAGGTGCCCCTATCACCGGCAGCTGAGGTAGAGATTGCCGCACAAGCGGCGGCAAAAGCCTTTCCCGGCTGGCGGCAAACTCCCCCAGCAGATCGGGTGCAATATTTGTTCAAACTCAAAAATCTATTAGAAGAACACTTTGAGGATTTAGCCCGCACTATTACCCTGGAATGCGGCAAGACGCTAGCTGAATCTAAGGGAGAGATGCGTCGGGCGATTGAGAATGTAGAAGTCGCCTGCGGCATTCCCATGCTGATGCAAGGGCGGAATTTGGAAGATGTGGCTCGCGGCATTGACGAAATGACAGTC
>JALOOK010000215.1 GCA_025454445.1 Oscillatoria sp. Prado101
GGCGACAGCCGCCCCTCCTATCGCGACGAAGTCCGCCGCCCCGCCAGAGGCGACTACCGCACGCCGCGCACCAACACTTCCTCGGATGAGTGGGATGATCAAGATGAGGACTGGTTCTAATTTGTCAGGGGTCATTGGTCAGGAGGTTCGCAGTTGGGCTGCACGCCGTACCCGCTAGGTTCGTTTTTGGGCTGCACGCCCTAGCAACTAGGCAACTGCGCCAGAATTAGCCATCGCCCCGGCACAAGAAAAGCCTGCCAGCCGATCCGCTGGCAACTGGCACCCAATAGCAACGCTAACCAGAAAAGCCCTACAGGCGTACCGCCTTTCCCACCCACTGACACCAGACAACTGACAATGCAGAACTTTCGGAACTACTACGAGATTTTGGGAGTTCCCAGAGATGCCACCGCCGAGGAGATTAAAAAGGTCTACCGGCGGCTCGCCCGGCAGTATCACCCAGACCTGAATCCGGGAAACAAACAGGCAGAGGAAAAATTTAAGGATATCGGCGAGGCTTACGACATTCTCTCCGATACCGACAAGCGGGCGCAATACGACCAGTACAGCCTGTTCTGGAAGCAGAAAGGCTTCCAGGGAAGGCAGCCCGGGCGCTCTCCCGCCCCAAAAAGCTGGAACATCCGCGCCGTCAGCACCGGCACCCGCAAGTCAGAAGAGGTGGATTACGGCCAGTTTCCCGACTTTAACAGTTTTGTTGACCAGCTGCTGGGCCGACGCGGCAGCGCCGAGCCAGTCTCCACCCCACCCCCGGGCTCCCGCCTCCGCACCGATTCCCCCGACTCCTTCCGCCCCGGAACTACCAAAACCGCCTACATCGCCGGCTCTCGCGCCGCCCGCCGCGACGTGGAAGCTCGCCTGACCCTGCCCCTGGAAAAAGCCTATCTGGGAGGAAATGAACGGATTCGCCTGGAAGACGGTCGCTCTCTCGAAGTAAACATGCCTTCTGGAATGGTAACTGGACAGCGAATCCGCTTGAAGAGTCAAGGAATAGCCGGCGGGGATCTTTATTTGAAAATTACCGTAGCCCAGCATTCCTTTTTTAAGCTGCAAGGATCTGACATCTGCTGCACGCTGCCCCTGACACCCAGCGAGGCGGCGCTGGGAGGGCGGGTAGAAGTGCCAACCCTGGACGGGCTGGTGAAAATGACTGTACCGCCAGGGGTCAGGTCTGGGCAACGCCTGCGCCTTGCCAACATTGGCTACCCCACCGGCAGCGGTAGTCGCGGCGACCAGATTGTCGAGATCCAAATTGCAGTTCCGAGAGAGTTGAGCCAACAAGAACGGGAACTCTATGAAAAGCTGCGTCAAGTTGAAACTTTCAACCCCAGGCAGGATTTCCCCGTGTAGCGGTTAAAAAACAGCGACAGTGCCAAAAGCACGCATAAAAGAAAAGATGATGTTTTCTTTAGCTCTCTCTGACTAGAGCGCGAGTTTATAAAGTAATTGTTGAGCTGCTGCAGTCGGTGATCAACCCGGTTTCTCTTGCTGAACCGAGAAAACCGATTTCTGGCAGCCCTCACTTATTCTTGACAAACACCCTCTTATGGTATAGCACTAACCACTTAGGGCGCGGACATGGGCCAGAACGCATGCATGTCATCATTACATGCGCCATGCCCCATGCCCCATGCGCCATGCCATGAATGTCCTCACCGAGCGTGAATACTGCTATATCCCTCTTCTGTCACTTTGGGGCAATTTGACTTTCGAAAGCGCCATTTCAGGCAACGACAGAAGAACGCGCTTTCGCGTCCCGCTTGCGCAAGCGGGCTTTCACCCTTGTTTGACAGAAGAGGGATATAAGATAAGCCGGCAAGCGGCGGGAGACAGTTCCTTGACAAGCGCCGACTCTCAAATTAGGCTAAATTCAGCCCTTCGATACAGCCGGTGCAACCTCGTCGCATCCCTGTGCTAGCATAGAAATCTAACACCTACCTCGGTCAATAGTCACTACCACAAACGATGAAACCCCCAACGTTAGTGCCTGGACTGGCACTCAGTTGCCTCAGTAGCTTGTTTATAAATGCCGGAATTAGGCAAGTCGCTATCGCACAGTCAGCAGGAGACAACCTAACTCCCGCTCAAATCGATCAGCTACAGTCCACAGGCGTAAAAATTGCCGTCCCTACCTATATACCAGATGGATTTCAAGTCGCCGAGATTGAAGTAAAACCCTGCCCAAATGGTGCCCGCCGCTGCCGGTTTGGCCCCAGTTACACAATTACCTACCGCAACGCCGGCGGTTATAATTTTAGTATCCAGTCGGCTAGCGGCGGTTTCGGAGGTCCTGTTTTAGCCTCCAAGTTACCTATCAATTCTCCGCTTTTTGGTAGGGAGTACGTCCTCTATTACGGCAAATATCCAAATGTCAGCCCACCGAAAGAGGGTATGTTTTCTGACTGGATGAAAGGGGATGAGGGCCAATACTATATGTTTCTGGAAAACGATAGTTACCTCAGCCCCGCAGAAGCCGTCCGGGTAATAGAATCTCTGCAATATTTAAACCCAGGCTCCACTCCCGGTAGGGTGCCTGACGCTACCTGGTAGGGTGCGTGAAGCTTTGTTCTATAGCAGTAGGCCGGGCGCGGACATGGGCCATAACGCATGCATGGCCAGAACGCATGCATGGCATTGGGCAAAAGCTATGAGTCTTTCCTATGCGCCATGCCCTATAAACTTAATGATTTTCTTAAAAGCAAGTTGATGGCGGGTATTTCCTGCCCCTTACCGTTTGGCGCAAGCAGGACCGGCGAACTAACAGAGCGCGTTTCCCCCGCTGCAATTCACTCACCCTTCAGGATATCTGCGCAGCACGCAGTTTTTTATCCGGTAGGAACATTTCTCTCTCGTATTTATTTCAATCCTTTGTTTCAATCCCGGTGTCAGGATTCACTCTCGCCCGCTGCTTTTGGCGGCTTCTGCCATTCTTCAGGGGGATTTCCGCACCGCTTCCAGAGGCCAAATCTGGCCTGAAACTGCCAGCTGCCGCTGTTGCGCTATAGCACAGGCATTCTCCTTTCTCACATTACTGCCTGGTGTGTTTGCCTTCTCAGGATGCTGCAAGGGAGCGTCACTGCAACCTCACCGCACTGCTGCTGGATTGCCGGAAAGCTGTCAGTTAAAGTTACTCTCAAACCGACAAAACAGGAGAACTTTACTGTGACCAAAAACTGGCGCAATCCCATTGCACGGGCTCGATTAATAGGCTTGCTTATCGTTTTTATTTTACCCTTTACATTAGCAGTATATCAACTTATTTACGAAATAAACGGTCAGATAGAGTTCGCGCATAAAGAACGACTGGGACTGGAGTACACCCAGCCTTTAATACAGCTTTTATAAACTTTCGTACAGGAGCGCGGCGCGGTAAATGCCGGCGCGACCGGCAGTGCGGATTTACCGGCAAATTTCAGAGTCAAGCGAGAGGAAATATAAACTCATTTCGGGGCACTTGAACGAGTGGAGCGAAAGCTGGTAGGAACCCTAAAAACCGCTGAAATATGGAATCCCTTAAAAGAAAAGTGGCAGCAGATAAAATGCCTGATTGGGCGTGCATCCCAACTACAAACTTGAGGTGCAGTTTACGGTTGACCAGCAAACAGTCAATCTGGAAAGCCTGGATATTCAACCGGCAGACTATTTGGCAACCGGCAGCAAAGCCCTAGAGGTTCAATTCCAACTCTATGACGCTGCAGTTACAGCCCGGCGCGGATTATTGCAAGAAGGCACAGATCGGCTGGAACAGAAAAAATTGCAAGTTCAGATTTTCGCTTTGCTCATAGCGGCGCTCGCCATTTATGTTTTTATCGCCTACGCACGCAATCTAGCCCTCGCGCAAACGAGCGGAAGAGGCGCGGCGGCAAGCGGAAGCGCAATATCGCAGCATATTTGAAAACGCTGTTGAGGGGATTTTCCAAACCACGCCCGACGGAAAGTACATGAGCGCCAATCCCGCAACCGCACGCATCTACGGTTACTCCTCACCTGAAGAACTCATTCGCACAGTGCGCGACATTGGGCAGCAGCTGTACGTCAATCCTGAGCGGCGAGCCGAATTCCTTCGCCTGATGGAAGAGCGAGACACGGTAGAGGGGTTTGAGTCGCAAGTCTATCGTAAAGATGGCAGCATTATCTGGATTTCGGAAAACGCCAGCATCCATCAGAGACGAAAGCGGTGATGTTCTCTACTATGACGGCACCGTTTCTGAGATCGCTCAGCGCCTGCGGGCGCAGGAAGAATTGCAGCAGGCAAAAGAAGCTGCGGAAGCGGCTAACCGGGCGAAAAGCACTTTTCTGGCGAATATGAGCCACGAACTGCGCACGCCACTCAACGCTATTATTGGCTACAGTGAAATGCTGCAAGAAGAAGCCCAAGACTTTGGGTATGAAGATATCGTTCCCGATCTGGAGAAAATTCGCTCCGCCGGCAAACACCTGCTGGCTCTGATTAACGACATCTTAGACATTTCTAAAATTGAAGCCGGTCGCATGGATCTTTACCTGGAAACTTTCCAGATTTCGGATCTGATTTCGGAAGTTGAGGCAACTATTTTACCACTGGTTGAGAGAAACCGCAATACCCTGAAAGTGGAGTGCGACCGGCATCTGGGCAGCATGCGGGCGGACCTGACGAAATTGCGCTGCTACGCTGTTCAACCTGCTGAGCAATGCCGCCAAGTTCACCGAAGGGGGGACAATTACTCTGGCGGTGAGCCGGGAACTGGCGTCTTTACCGGATGCTGGGGGCGCAATGCCTGATGCCAGAAGCCCGCAGATCGTCTTCCGCGTCACCGACACCGGCATTGGCATGAGTGTGGAGCAGCTGAAAAAGGTGTTCCAGCCGTTCACCCAAGCTGACGTCTCCACGACGCGCAAATATGGCGGCACCGGCTTGGGGCTGGCAATCGCCCGCCACTTCTGCCAGATGATGGGCGGCGACATTGAGGTGGAAAGCCGTGAGGGTTTTGGCTCCACTTTCACCATCCGCTTGCCAGAACGGGTGAGGGAAGAAGAAGAAGAAGAAAAAGAAGAAGTCGTCAAAAGTGTGCGGCCCGCATTTGTGAAAAACTTGGCGGGAGGCGATGTAGCGGAGGGGCGACCGGCTGCTAAATCGCCAGCTGCAGCCGGGGAAAGCACGTTCACCGTTTTGGCCATAGACGACGATCCGGCAGTAGGCGAGCTAATTGCCCGCCGGTTAACCAGGGAAAAGTTTCGTGTTGAGATAGCGGCTTCCGGGGAGGAGGGGCTGCAGCTGGCGAGAACTCTCCACCCGGATGCGATTGTGCTAGACGTGCTGATGCGGGGGATGAATGGCTGGGCGGTGCTCTCGGCGCTGAAAGCCGAGCCGGACCTGGCTGAGGTGCCGGTGATTGTAGCCTCCTCCCTGGACGATAAAAATTTCGGCTTTGGCTTAGGGGCGGCGGACTACCTGACCAAACCCATCGACCGCAACCGCCTCCTCACCCTGTTGCGCAAGTACAAGAAACCATGCAACCAAATTCTGATTGTGGAAGACGATGGGGCAACCCGCGATCGGGCTGCGGCGCATGGCGCGAAAAAGAGGGGGTTGGTGTTTTGGAAGCGGAAAATGGCCTGGAAGCGCTACAGCTGTGCCAGGAGCTGCCGGATTTGATTTTGCTGGATCTGATGATGCCCCAGATGGATGGTTTCCAGGTGATTGCCGAATTGCGCAACAGTCCGCAAACGCGCTCGCTGCCGGCGATCGCGATCACAGCAATGGATCTCACGCCTGAGGATTACCAACTCCTCAATGGCTGTGTGGAGCAGATATTCCTCAAGGATGCCAAAAGCCCGGATCAACTTGTTAACGAAGTTTGCGACTTGGTGATTGCCACCTTGCAAACAAGCGAGGTGCCCTAGCCACAACAAACGGCGGTGGACATGTTTGTAGTTGGGCTTCAGCCCAAGAGGTTTGTAGTTGGGCTTCAGCCCAAGAGGTTTGTAGTTGGGCTTCAGCCCAAGAGGTTCGTAGTTGGGCGTCGGCCCAAAGTTTGTAGTTGGGCGTCGGCCCACAGTTTGTAGTTGGGCGTCGGCCCACAGTTTGTAGTTGGGCGTCGGCCCAAGAGGTTCGTAGTTGGGCTTTAGCCCCAGCAGCTGGCCCCGCCTCAGGGACAATTTTGATTATGTTTGTAGCTGGGCTTTCTAGCACTAGCCACTTAGGGCGCGGACATGGGCATTGGGGCAGTCGGCAATGGGGCATTGGGCATGATCAGATGCCCCATGTCTGGGGCCATGCGCCGGGGGCCATGCGCCATGCCATTAATGTCCTCGCCGGGCGAGTTGAAAGGGCCACCTCGGCACCCCGGACGCGGTGCTGAAATCGCCACGGTCAGCACGACCGGCACCCCTCCGGAGCTATTACTTGATTGTTCAAAAGGAAATATAGGCAATATAAGTGCTGTGCGATTCAAAAATAATTGGTTTAAAATATTAAAATTAGAATATTTACGAGTTATCGCTTTGCTATGCGGCAGTGCTGTCGAGGTGCGGGACATTTGCCGGCACACCGCCTGCGCACAGGGCTAGCCTTGTGCGATCCGGCAGATTCTCCGGGCGGAGCCAGTACGGGGGTGGGGGCTTGAGGCTTTTGAAGCCGGCGTGCCAGAAACTGGTGCGCCAGCCCGGTAGCGGGGCAGGCCAGAGGGATGGGAGAGTGGAGATTTTAGATTTTACAGTAGTGACAAGCAATCCAAAATCGGGGCACACAAAATAGGGCGGCTCAAAGCTACAGGGAAAAGAACAATGGCGAAAATTTTGCTGGTTGAAGATAACGAGATGAATCGGGACATGCTGTCGCGGCGTCTGATCCGCAAAGGCTACTTGGTGGCAATCGCTACGGATGGGGCGCAAGGCGTGGAGATGGCTAACTCGGAAGCTCCCGACTTGATTTTGATGGATATGGGCCTGCCGGTACTGGACGGGTGGCAGGCGACGAGGCAGATCAAAGCGGCACCGGCAACCAGCGGCATTCCGGTGATTGCCCTAACCGCTCACGCCATTGCGGGAGATCGAGAAAAATGTCTGGCTGCAGGCTGCGACGACTATGACACCAAACCGGTGGAATTCCCCCGACTGCTAGCTAAGATTGAAGCGCTTCTCAAAAAAGCAACCGCGCTATGAGGCAACACTCTTGAGCGGGGGAGCACTCTTGAGCGGGGGCTGCCCTTTAGGGGATATAGCTGTGCCAAGTCAAATTGAGAAGCGCTAGAACCATCAGAATCTGAGTGTGGCCCACAAGTGTGCGTTGCCATTGCGGTGTGAGCGCAAGTTAGGATAGTTTTTGATTTTATGGCAAAACATTTCGCCTTCTCGGTGTACAGGGTTTTTTTTGATGGCTGAACCGCACAACCTCCATCCCCACCCTGAGGTAAGTTGCAGCTCGGCTGCGGCATTTCTGGATTCTGGGGACTGCTTTCAACCCCAACCTCTCCGGTGATGTAGGGCGTGCAGCCCAACTACAAACATGCAGGGGCGGGGCAACCAGTTTCCGTGCATAGCCAAAGGGGGATTCTCACCCCTCTCGTGCGGGTGACTCACGACCCAAATGTTAGAAATTATACCGCAAAATTGTTTATTTGTTTATGCTCTCAGTG
>JALOOK010000216.1 GCA_025454445.1 Oscillatoria sp. Prado101
GGAATGGCCGTATTATAAGCTAGGGCCAGAAATATATCGAAATATCTTTTGTAAGAATCGCGCGCTTCAGGGGGCCCGATTAACTGATTCTTTAACTGCTCTCGCACTCCAGCTGGAGTGTTAGGATTGCCGGCTAACGCGACAGCTACAGAACGCAGGCTATAATTAGTTTTTACGTCGCTGTTAATGGATTCTAATAAGCCGTAAATTGTCCCCATCACTTTTGTCACTTTTTCTACTGGCAGTCCGGGCAAGACTTCCACCCACAGAGGTAGCGCTCGCTCAACCTCGCTACTGCTGTCGCTATCTTCTCCGAAAACATCCCATTCCCAAGCACCGGCTAACCTTTCCAGGATATCATAATTTTGAATGACTTGCAGCCAGCGCTCGACATCTACAGCGATATTCGCTGGATATAAAACCTCACGCTTCAGCTTGGACATAATGAGGTCTTCCTGGGTTTGTTGGAACCACTCCTCAGCGTCTTCCTCACACTCTGATGCTATAACGCGCTGAATTATCCGCAGGAGCTTGGCTGGATAAAACTCATTTCGCGCCATCGCTTCCAGAACAGACACGGGCGTGTTGATATCTTTTGCGACTTGGACTTGAATGCGCTCGTCAGGATGAACCGAGAGTTCTTCCAGCAGAAGCTGTTTGAGCGCTTCAGGAGTTTTCGCATTTTCTGCTACCGCTAACTTAACGTCAGGACTCGGATACTGGCTCAGGTGCTCTAAAATTTCTCCCGTAACTTGCGGGTGTTTGGCGATATCAGCCAGAAAATACAGAGCGGCTTTACTAAATTCCTCACCGACTTCTAGAAAGTCTGAAGAGTCAAATTCGTTTATACTCTCCCTTTTTAATTCCTCTAAATCGACCTCAGCCAATCGCGACAAAATCCATGCCGGTGTGTTCGGCTCCCTCAGGAGCAGACGCAGCAAACTGTATTGTTTCCACAGGGGCTCCTCTGTCGCCGTTTCCCTAAAAAACCGCTCCAGAATGCTGGCCGGCAAATTCTTCCGCTCCCTCAAAATCTCTTGGTGTGCTGGGAACAGGCGGTGCAGGATTTCCTCCGTTGCATTGGGGTGTTTCGCTACAGCTTCCTGTACTACTTTCTCTGGATGTTCCGCCAGCACAGCCAGTACAGATGCCGGTGTTTGCGGATTTTTGGCAACAGCTAGCTGAATCTCGAATACAGGATCGCCGGCTAACTGCAGCAGCATTTCTGCGGGAGTCGCAGGATTTTGCGCCACCGGCAAACGCACCCACGCCCACCGGCTTTGCCCCAACATCGCGAGTTGCCCAGCACCGGCATTCCGATCCGCTGCAACCGCGTGCTGTCCCTCCACCAGCTCCATCAGCGCCGGCGGACAGTTGGGATTGGACTTCACTGCTCGGCGCACCGGCAATTCCAAATCGCCCGCCAATTGCTCCAGCACCGCCGGCGGCGTTTCTGGCCATTCCGCTACTTGCAATCGCAGTTCTAGGGTTCCTTCCTGCGTCAGTCGCTCCAGAAATTTCAGCCGGTATCGCACCGGCAAATAAGGATTGCCAAGTGCTTCGATCAGGCACTCAGCCGGCACCCACTCACTCAAGAAACAGTCCGGAACCGGCGCAAATTTCAGCAGATCCACAGCAAGCCGGTCATTTTGTCCCAGTTCAGCCGCCCTCAGTTCCGCATCGAGAGCCTCAAGCCAACCTTCCGTCATTTCTCCCGCCAAACTTACATGGAAACGAGCCGCTTGACTCACCCCAGCATCGGAACTGCCGGCGAGAACTTCTAGGATATTGCGAGGCGTGCCGGCATAATTGGCGAGCCCCAACTGTAACTCCACTCCCAGAGCTGCTATTGCTTCGGGATTGTTTGCCAAACGCTGCAAATCTGCTTCACTGAGCGGCTCCGGTAACTGCATAAACTGTCCTTAGTTCTCCTAATCAGCATAACCTAACCGAGCACCTTCTTTAGTGCTCCCACCCTGAGGATTTGCTTTCCTCCGCGCCTCTCCCTCAATAATACCACATCTCCAAAAAAAATCAACTTTCAAGCCAACCCCTCTCCCAATCTTCCGGGCGCGTCCCTTCACGGGGGCGGTTCAATCATTCCTTCCCCCCACCCTCTTCGCCATATAAATATCTGGCTTCCCCAACCCATTCGCATCCGGCATCACCCCCACAATCGCAAACCCGCACTTCTGGTAAAATTCATAAGGATGCCCCCGCAAATTTCTAACTTTCGCCACATGCTCCCAAACATTCGGGTAGAGACACACACCGGCAAGCGTCGTCATCCCATCCTCATCATCCGTCCCAACCCAAAGCGTCAAACCCCCGCGCTCCCTAACGCAGTCTTCCAAATCGCTCACCAGAGCTCGCCCAATTCCCTGTCTGCGACAGTCTTGGCGCACAACCAGCGGGTGCAGCTCCCACACATTGCCATTATACTCTTTAATCGCACCAATCCAACCCAAAACCGTGCCGGGAGCACCAACAGCCACACGGCTAATTCGCTCCTCTTGCAAAGATTCTCGCACCTCTCGCAAAGCGCTCTCCATATCTGGCCAAGCCTCAGGCCAGTGTTCTTTAAAGCTTTCCACCAGCAACCTTGCCACTTGCTGAATAACTTCCTCCCCCTGAGATCCCAAATCAGCGATTTGCATCTCGTTAACCTCCCAGTGTGATAAGCTGTTAAGCTTTTAATAGGCTTATTGTAAAAAGGAGGCAGAGCCTCCAAAGGCGCGTTCCCAGGCTCCGCCTGGGAACGAGGAAATCCAAAATCCCAAATTGGTATTACCTTGGAACGACCACCGGCTCAAGCCCCCGCACGTTGGGATTGTACTGCCGGTGCACGCACAGCATATTCACGGAAATCGTCCTGCCAAACACATTGTCACGATTGCCCAAAAAATTGTTAGGATTGTAGTAGGTAGGCCGGTGCCAGTACATCGCGTACCCGATGGAGTCAAGATAGCGAATCAGAGCCGCAGCCTTTTCCTGGCGGTCATTTTCAACATAAAGCGCCGGTTTGAATTTCTCGACCGTCTTGACAGCCCCCTGCAACACCTGCAACTCCATTCCTTCCACATCAATCTTAATCAACCGGCACTTTTCTAAAGCGAAACTGTCCAGCGTTCTCACCTCCACCGGCTCCCCTGCCGAATAGCCCCCCAGTGCCAGCCCCCCAAAATTATTCAGCTGGCTGTAGTTGAGCGGAGGCACACGGATAGATCCCGGAGTGCTGCCCAGGGCGACACTGTAGCAGTAAGTGTTAGTGATGCTGTTGAGAGCTATATTAGCACACAGGGTTTGAAAAACAATCCGCTGCGGTTCAAAAGCCAGAACCGCCCCCCTCTCTCCCACAGCTTGCGCGAAGTAAACTGTGTGCGCCCCGATATTTGCCCCCGCATCTACCGCCACATCTCCCGGGCGGAGGATTTGCTTGAAAAGCTCAACCTCACCCTCGCTGTACTCGCCGTAGAGATCGAGCGACCTGCCGATATAGATATCGTTGGCATTATAAATCATAACACCGTACCGGCATTTTTTCAAGCGATTGAAACCGCCGGTTGTAGGGGCGGGTTCGCCCAAAATGTTTTCGGCACCGCCCACACCTGCATGAACCCGCCCCCCACCTGTAGCGGCGGGTTCGCCGGCCTTATTTTTAGCACCGCCAACAGCGGGAGAAACCGGCACCTCCCCACCGGCAGTCTCTTGCTGGGAGTGCCGGTGTTCTGAAGCCAGTACTTGCAATTCCCCCACCACCCGCTCCAGCACTTCCTCCCACCTGTCCGGCGCAGACTGGCGGAACAGCCGCATGGTGGGATACCAAGGGGTGTCCGAGCGATTTTCCAGCCACCGCCAATCCGCGTGAAAAGGCAGCAGCACCCACACCGGCTTGCCCAGTGCCCCCGCGAGGTGCGCCACAGCCGTGTCTGCGGAAATCACCAAATCGAGCTGTGAAATAGCTGCAGCAGTTTCCGCGAGATCGTAGAGAGAATTTTTCAGATTATACACCTTTTTTCGACTGTTTAGCAACTCAATTTCTGCTGGTTGCAGCTCTTTCTGGAGACTGTAGAAAGTCCCGCCATTAGGGTCTAAAACTTTCTGAAAAAGAGACAGGGTGCAGGAGCGTTTCGCCGCCGTTTTGTTGAGCGCATTCGCCGCCCAGACAACCCCCACTCTCACACCGGCAGCCGGCGCGACCGGCAGTTTGAGCGTGGCGGAATCCGGCACAGATAAGTAAGGAATTTGAGCCGGCAATGTCTCCAGAGTCGTTCCCAGAATCTTGGGGAGGCTCATCAGCGGAGCCTGAAAGTCAAATTCTGGCAGCGCTTCCCCCCTCACTAAAATATCATCCACACCGGCAGCAGTTGCCAGCAAGCGCCGCAGAGATTTTTGATTGCACTCCACCACCACGCGAGCGCACCGCTCTCGCACCAGGGTAACATAGCGGATAAACTGAATCGCATCCCCCAACCCTTGCTCAGTGTGGAGCAAAATTGTCTTGCACTCAGCCTTTGAGCCATCCCAAAGCGGTTCAGATAAACCGCGAGACGGACAGTCTTTGTGCCGCAAGCGCCACTCATATTCAGAAAAGCCCTGCAGCAAGTTGCCGGTGCGCAACAGCACATCCGCCCGCCCGCAGCGAGCGTTAATATGATTGGGGTCAAGTTCCAGAGCTTTGTTGTAGTGAGCCATCGCCTCTGCTAACTTGCCTTCCTCCTTTAAAGACGTGGCCAAACTGTTGCGGGCGTCCGCCCAGTCTGGCTTGAAATCCACAGCCTTTTGGCTGCAGAAACTAGCGTCGGCAAATTTGCCCCCACCGCCAAACAGAAGTCCGATATTGTGCCAAGCTTCCGCATAGTCTGGCTTCAGGGCGAGGGCTTGCTGGTAGTGGATCGCCGCTTCTTCTACCTTTCCTTGCTCCTTTAAAGCCACAGCCAGATTGTTGTGCGTTTCCGCATTGTTGGGCATAAAGCGCAGGGATTGCCGGTACAGAGTTATCGCCTCCTCTACTTTCTTATGGCGATAGGCAATCGCGCCCAACAGCAGCAAAGCGCCAGGAATTTCCGGCTGCCGGTCGATAACTTGCCTGCATATCGCCTCAGCCTCTTTTAGCCGCCCCGCGTGGTAATTTTCGGCGGCAATTTTCAGCAATTCGTCAGGGGAGGAACTGCCGATGGTGGGGAGACGGTGTTCTATTTCCGATTGGGGTATTTCCCCTTTTTCCGATTCGCTCATCTGTGAGTCTCTGTAATTTTTCAGCGCAATTGCCACTCTCTCAAACACCCCTGACCAATCACCCGCTTGGGACTGGCGGAACAGCCGCATGGTAGAATACCAGGGACTGTCCTCGCGCTCCAACATCCACCGCCAGTCGGGCGCAAAGGCAAGCAAAACCCACACCGGCTTGCCCAGAGATCCCGCCAAGTGGGAGACGGAGGTATCCACGCTAATTACCAAGTTTAGCTCGGCAATGGCAGCAGCTGTATGGGCAAAGTCTTCTAGCTGTTCGCTCAAGTCCTCTAACTTGACAGAATCCGGCAGTTGTGCTATCTCAATTGCTCGCTCTAGCTCGCCCCTGCTTTTGGCAATCGCCCCCAGCAGTTTCAGCGCCTCAACCGGCTGGGCGTCCATCCGCAGGACTTGCCGGCTTGGGCTGCTCGGCTTCAGCCCAGCGTCGGGCTGAAGCGTGCTGTGAGGCGATTTCTATAAGCCGCACCGTATTTGTTTCTGCTTTCCGCTCTGCCGGCATCCTGCTGTCCTGCTTTTCCTGAATATTTCTTATGATTATATAGCGGTTCTCAGTTTGATGTACGTGAGGGCCAGAAACCCGGTTTCTTAAAGAAACCGGGTTTCTGGCCCATCGTCCAGAGAACCGCTATAGATAGTATATTTCCCCTAGTGTTGAAAAAGCTTTATTGCCGTCTTTTTCAATCCATGCATCCAAAATCCATGCATCCAAAATCCATGCATCCAAAATCGGTATGAGAATCCTAGCGCTCCCACTTTTGCTCGCACCTCTGTGGCTAGCAGCACCGGCACTCGGGGCAAATCCCAAACATGTCGAAAAGTTGCTGCAAACCAACCAGTGCCCAAAATGTGACCTCAGCGGTGCTAACCTCAAAGGTGCTAACTTGCGGGGAGCGAACCTAAGTGAGGCTATCCTCAATGAAAGTGACCTCAGCGACGCTAACCTTGCCGGTGCTAACCTGCGAGGTGCCCAACTCCAGGTAGCAGTCCTCTGGAACGCCAATCTGGAAGGGGCGGACTTGGAATCGGCCAAAATGCGGGGTGCCAAAATGAGGGATGCTAAACTCAGGGGAGCTAACCTGAATTACGCCCGACTCAAGGGTGCCAAACTCAGAGGTGCGGATCTGAGAGAGGCGAAGTTGCTCGCTGCTGTCTTGAAGGAAGCAGTGCTGCTGGAAGCTCAACTGAAACTCGCCAACCTCACGGGTGCTGATCTCAGCGGTGCTAAGCTCAGCGGTGCTAACCTGGAGGCTGCCAAGCTGGAAAATGTCAACCTGATTGGCGCTGATTTGAGCCAGTCTTTTCTGGCGGATGCCAGTCTCAAGGGTGCGGCGCTCAGCAATGCCAACCTCAGCGGTGCCTACATGCTGGGTGCGGGACTGGTTGCTGCCAAACTGGATGGCGCTGACCTCAGCCAGTGTAACTTGAAAAGCGCTAATTTGAGTTATGCGGATCTCACAGGCGCAAAGTTGAGTAAGGCTGATTTGACTAAGGCGGTTTTGAGTGTTGCCAAGCTTGCCGGTGCTGACTTGACAAGTGCTTTCCTCAGCAATGCTTACCTGTATAAAGCTGATTTGCAGCGAGCTAATCTCACCAACGCCGGTCTGGAACGCGCTAATCTTACTGAGGCTAATTTGAGGGGGGCTAATTTGACCGGCTCCAACCTTGCCGGTGCCAATTTAACCAATGCCAACCTCACCGACATCCGTTTGCGCCAGCCCTGAATTTTATTCTCGTTCCCAGGCTCCGCCTGGGAACGCACAGCAGGAGGCTCTGCCTCCACTACCTCAACCAACCATTTCTCTCTTCCCACCGCACAGTTTTATTAGCTGTTTAGTTAATACTGTTTCCTGTTGGAAAAAGGAGGCAGAGTAGACTTAGCCTTCCCGTCTCAGGCTGGAAGGGGATTGGGCGTGCAGCCCAACTACGAACCTTTTTAAGGTAGAGTAGACCTAGCCTTCCCGTCTCAGGCTGGAAGGGGATTGGGCGTGCAGCCCAACTACAAACCTGGTTCACCCTAGGGCGAGATATTCCCTCTCGCCCGTAAGAGCAAGTGTGAGAGAATACCGGCAATATTCCAAGCATCATCCCCTCCCCGGTGGTGAGTGCCTTCCAGGGGAATGTCTAGCAATTCTAAGGCTTCTGCCATGCCAACTTCATGTGGCAAGGCGTAACTGATGGCAAACAGATTCTTGACATTGATATGCGTTGAGCAAAAAGGATAGCTCACCTTCCGAGATTGGCACTGCCTTTCAAATTGCCGCCGGTCGTAATCCCCATAAC
The DNA here is from genome assembly GCA_025454445.1 of Oscillatoria sp. Prado101. Lineage (GTDB taxonomy): Bacteria > Cyanobacteriota > Cyanobacteriia > Cyanobacteriales > Oscillatoriaceae > Oscillatoria. The sequence continues at coordinate 7,534 of JALOOK010000216.1, forward strand.
TCGCCCAAACTCTTTCTTTAGATAGATGCTGTTTGGTTAAAATTGAACAAGCCCAGGCAAAGGAAATCCCTTGGTCAACTTGATC
>JALOOK010000217.1 GCA_025454445.1 Oscillatoria sp. Prado101
TTCTGCGCAACAGCTTGTAGCGTTGCGACGCACCCTGCTGTCAGATCCCGCCCCTGCCGGTGAAGGTGGGGTCTTTGGCTAAGACTTCTGCGATTGAATTGGCGACATATTTATAGCAGTGCGCAGTCAGTGCGCGGACATGCTTGATATGAATTCTAGGCGTAGGTACGGCTTCGCCCTAGCCTCAAGATATCTGGGACAGGCGCTCTGGCCTGTCCGTTGGTCCGCGCCCTAAGTGCCTACTGCTATACCCTCGTTCCCAGCATGGCAGCTGGGAACGAGGCTCTGTCGGCTCCGCCGACTTTCAAGGGAAAAGTATATTAAAAGCCTAACAGCTGCTCTGTTTCACGATTTAATTAAATTGGGATAATAATATAATCTTGATGCCTCCGGACACGCTCTGAAATTTTAGATGAAGTTCTATGAACAATTTAAGGATTTATGATAGTGATCGCTCGCGGCTGGTGGAGGCGGCGCGGCAGGCTGTGAGACAGGCTTATGCGCCCTATTCGCAGTTTCGTGCCGGTGCGGCTGTGCTGACGCAACGGGGGAATGTATTTGCCGGTTGCAATGTGGAGAATGCTTCTTACGGGCTGACGATTTGTGCGGAGCGGGTTGCTATCTGCTCTGCGGTTGCTGCTGAGGGTGAGGGAATGAAAATTAGGGCGATCGCAGTTGTGAGTGAGCGGGAGGTGCCTTGTTCTCCTTGCGGTGCGTGCCGGCAGTTTATCTGGGAGTTTGGGGCGGAGGCGACTGTGATTTTTCAAGGGCGCGAGGGGGTAAAGGAAATGCCGGTTGCTGAGTTGCTTCCTGAGGGGTTTCGGTTGGGTTAACTCAAGTTGCTACTTACAATTGAGTCAGACGAGATCCCCCCCTAGCCCCCCCTTAAAAAGGGGGGGGACATCAAGAATGCGCCCCCCTTTGTAGGGGCGGGCCCTTCCGCCCCGTTTGGGGGGATCTCTTAAAGGGAACGCACCCTACTATTTAGAGCAGTTTGGGGTCTTGATAAATCCAGTTAGCAATCATCTTCTGAGTGCCAGACGGCTTGACATTGGCGGCGATTGACCGGCGACTGCTTTCCTGACCAGAAAATGTCCAATCATTCTTTGTGAGGTAAGCTCCAACAACTTTGACAAACCGGAAGGGCCTGGGCTGGATGCCCTGAGCCGCATCTGCAGGACGGTTGCTGTCAAAAATAAACACTAGCAGCCAGATTTCTTCTGAGTTATAGCCCTGCCACGCAGTTTTATAGCGAGAGCCTTTGATGTGAATCCCCTCCTTAGCGTGTGGGGTGGCATTGTTGGGAAACATGCCTGCTGGGATTAAATCTGGATGTCCGTTCGGGTATTGGTTTTTGACAAGGCCGGGGCAGTATTTAGGGATGCTTGAAGCCATAAAGTCCCCAACTAAACTGCTAAAGTTTGCCGGCATCAGCATCGCTTCAAGTCTGTTTAGTTTTTTTGTATAGAGCTGTTGGTTGAGGAATCCGAGAAAGTCGATAAATTCCTTCATTGCCAGCTGGTTCGGTTGTGCACTCGTAAGGCAGATTTGCATTAGGGTTAAATCCGTGAGGGTGAAGGGGGTAGGGTTGGCAGGCAAGTGCCTCTAAGTTCTCAATCATTGCTCTGGGCAGATAAAATTTTTGCATCCCAAAAATTCATAAAGTTTAGCCATAGACTGCTCGCCGCAAGAGCAGCAGTAAGAAAATGGGTTTCTGTGGGTTATCAGACCTTAATTTTGTTGCTTCCATTCAAAGAAACCCGGTTTCTGATATTACAAGACCGGCTAGCAAAGAGTTGGGAACAGTCAGGCGGCGGCAGCCTCTATAATAAACCTTGCCAACTCACAAAAACCGTCTGCCTCGGCACTGGCGGTGATGCAAACCGGCAGGTGCTGCAACTGACCGGCATATTCCAGGACATTTGCCACCCCCACCGAAACCGGAAAGCAGCCGGCATCAAACAAACTCTGATCGTTTGGACTGTCGCCCACCGTCACAACCTGCGCCGGCGCTATTGCGGGAAAATAATCCCGCAACACCCGCAGCACAGCGGCAGCTTTGTCCTGTCCCACCGGCTTGATGTGGCACTGTACGGAACTGTAGGTAAAACCCCAGCCTAGCTCATAGCACAAAAAATTCATTTTGTCAAGGTCTGCCTGCGTCAGACCGGCAACATCAAATGTCCAGTCAGTAATGCGAAAGCGATTGTCGCCTGACTCCTGAATTTGGGGAAACCTAGACTTGAGGAAGGCAAAAGCCTCAGCCAGATGCTGCCGGTGCTCGGCAGAGTCGGAAATGGGCGTGATTTGCACCGGCACATCCTGACCGGCTCTGTAGAACAGCCCACCATTTTCAGCAATCGCACCGGCAGCGGGCAAATAACTGACCAGCCCACTCACCCACCCAGCGGAGCGACCAGTGACAATTAAAACTTGAATGCCGGCAGCAGCCATATCCTCTAGGGCTTGCAGCAAAGCCGGGGTAAATTTGCCCCGCCGCGTCAGGGTGCCATCCATATCCGTGGCCACCAGACGAATATTTCTCAACAAACCGACAGCACTAGCCTGAGATAAGGTTAAAAAAGGCATAAAGTAGGGGCTATCCTAGGAGCTGATTGCACGCTTATTTATGGCCAAACTCTCACCAGACAGGCAAAATCACCTATACATCCAAGAAGCGGCGCGGGCTGGCATTCACAAGCCGATTTTGGCAGCGCTGTACAAAGCCCACAGCCAGCCGTCCTTAGGGGACGGAGAAACGGGTTTGGGGATTTCTCCAGCGAATCGGATCAAGCTCGAGCAACTCAATACCTTGCCGGAACAAATCCACTGTGCTGCCAGTACCATCCGCAGTCTGAGTGAGAATCTGGCCAAAGAGGGGTGGGCGGCGTCTGACTTGTGGCACGCAGAAAAGGGTCACTACACCGACCGGTTCATCGAGACGGTTGCTGCCGGTTACGCGCCCGCCAGCAGCGACACGGCAGCCGCCCGCATAGAAGCCTGTGACAGCCAGCTGCTGCTGCAAGCTTACCTGGAAGACTGCAGCCGAGACTGTCAGGTCGCTGATTTCCCCCAAAATCTAGATTACCTGGAGGGGGCGCTGCTAACACTGGTGAGTGGAATTTCCCGCTACTATACCGGCTTGCCGTGGCAGCGGGACGCCCTGCGGTCAGCGGCCCGCATCTGGCACGGGCTGGACAGTGGGGACGAGTGGATGGCCAAGCTTGCAGATAAAGTGTCACCAGCGCAGGCACAAACCGAGGATGAGTCGTATTTAGACCGGCAGTTGCTGCAATTTATTGAGCAAATTGCCCCCAAGTGGACGGGCTACCCGCACCAGGTGGAAGCGCTGCTGCGGCTGACTCAGCTGTGGCGTCAGCTGGATTCCAGGGAGTCAGCGATCGTCTCGCTGAGAAAAAACACCTCTGCCGAAACTGGCCTGAAAATCCTCGACCCAGCCTTAATCGCCTTCGCGCTGCGCCTTCCGAGGTCGTACTCCGGCAAAGGCTACCAGCGTAACGCCCTCACAGAAGCGGTGCGGATTTGGCACGGGCTGGAAAACCGCACGGCGGCACTGGTGAGCTTGGGAGTCAGTGCCGAAACCCTGAAGGCGGGTAAAAGCGACCCAGCCGTTTTGACTTCTGCAGCGAGCGGCTTGGATCGGGAGCTGCTGGAATTTGTCAGGAGGATTCCTGCCGAGTATAAAGAACTCGACAGCCAGCGGCAAGCGTTGATCGGCCTCGCGCAACTGTGGCGGGAGTTGGAGACGTTTGAGCAAGCGGTGAGATCGCTGTTTGATGACCTGAAGCTGATGAATCGGGCCAGAGCTGGGGATCCGGTTGCCCCGCCCAGGCCGGTGGCGCTCGTGCCGGCTCGTCCGGAACGGTGGACGCCGGAGAATATCCAGATCCACGCCCCGATTCTTCCGGACGGCTATTTTACCTGGGCGCAGGTAACGGGCGGGGGGGCCTGGATGCCACCCGACCAAGCGACAGTGGATGCGGCGATTCGGATCGCGGGAAGGCTCGAGCGGGCGCAAGAGCGCATTGGCCGGCCAATTCAGATCACCTGCTGGTACTCTCCTGCGGGTAGCAATGCCGGTGCCGGTGGCGGAACCGAACACAGCCTAGGCGACGCCATTGAATTTTACTGCGACGGGCTGACCGGCAATCAAATTTACTGGTTCTTAGACCCTTGGTGGCCAGGAGGGTTGGGCCGCTATACCAGCTTCCCGCACCTCTGCTACATCGACGATCGCAACTATCGCTGCCGGTGGGTGCGTGACAGATAGACCTAAGGAAAAAAACTGTTGTGATCAATTTGCCCGCTCCACTGCCTTCTTAAGACCCATCCCAGATACAAATAAACCTTAAATTCCAGCCGCAAACGCCTATGTCAGCCCGTATCATCCTCGTAGATCCCTTATTAGCTGCCAAAGCCCCCGCTGCCAAGCCCAAAGAAAACAGCGCCCCTGCCGATCAAACCTGGATGGCAGCCTCGGGAGGGCTGCTGTTCTTGCTGCTGCTTGTAGGGGTGGTTGCCAAGCTGCAATTAGACAAGCTGGCCAAGAAGCTGAAGATGGAGGAGTTTAAAAATCGAGAGCTCCAAAAAAAATACAAGCTGGCTGTTGACACGATTACCAAAATGGAAAAGAATCCAGACCTCGTTCACTCGCGAGAGTTTAACCTGGATTATCTGAGAATGCGGATGGCAGATGAAACCTTCCACTTTGCCATTGTCAATCAAATTAAAGTCAAGGTCAAAGATAAAATTTCTCTGGCTCTGCGCCCGACGAATGAAACGCGAGGGGTGGGGCGTCAAGTCGAGGAACGCTTTGATGTGGAATATGAAACCGGCGAAGGGGCGTAGTCAACCAAGGGGGTGCTGTTCCGCATTGAAGTCAAATTAACGAAATTGCCGACTCAGCCAACCTCGGTGACGATCGGTCAAATCATTGACTGCATTGAAACCTATCTGAGCACCGCACAGGACGATCACAGCTGGCAGCCGACGATTCAAGGTCGGGTGGCGTACATACACTGGGATCAAAAAGCCAAGCCCACACCGATGCTGGTGCTGGAGCAATCGAATGAAGGCGTTAACGTTACCTTTGCTACCAAACGGCCCGGGAGAGCGGCATCGAATACTGAGCAAGGCGATTTGGCAGAGGAGCATGCTCCGCCCCAGACTGCGAAGAGTTCCTCTCCAGCTGACGGACGGGATTCCAAAACAAGCGGGCGCACCGGCAAAACAGGCGGCAGCGACGCCAAAACTGGGCGCACTGGCAAAACTAGCGGCAGCGACAAAACCGGGCGCACCGGCAAAACTAGCGGGCGCTGACCGTTTTAAAAGCCAAATTTAAAATTGAAAAAAGAAGGGGAAAATCTGGGAAAGAAAATTTTGAAGTGTTAATTGTTACTGGAGAGACGCCCATCTTCCATGTGGACGATGCGGTCGGCAACATCTAAAATCCGATTGTCGTGGGTGACGAGCAAAATGGTGCAGCCTTGCTCTTTGGCTAGCTTCTGCATCAGATTCACCACATCACGGCCAGATTTGCTGTCGAGAGCAGCTGTGGGTTCATCTGCTAAAACCACTTTGGGATGGCTGACTAGAGCGCGGGCGATTGCCACCCGCTGTTTTTGTCCTCCGGAGAGGTTTTCCGGGTAGTAATCAGTGCGGTTGCCCAACCCAACTGCTTCCAGCATGGCCGAGGCTCTGGCACTCATATCCCGCTGGGGGATATCATCGTGCAGCTCCAGGGACATTTGCACATTTTGCCGCGCTGTTAAAGATTTCAGCAAATTGTGGGCTTGGAAAATATAGCCAATGTTGCGCCGGACTCGGACGAGCTGGTTCTTGCCGGCACCGCAAAGTTCTTGGCCTGTTACTTTCAGACTGCCCTCTTGCGCGGAGCGCAAACCGCCCAGCAGCGTCAGCAAAGTGGTTTTCCCGGAACCGGACGGACCGGTCATGATCACAATTTCGCCGGGGTAGATTTCCAGGTTAATGTCAAATAAAACTTGTTTCTGGAGCGATCCAGCTCCAAAGTAATGGTTGAGATTTGCCATAGCGATAACGGGTTCTTCAGACTGCATAGGTTCGTAGTTGGGCTGCACGCCCTTGCGTTCGTAGCTGGGCTGCACGCCCAAAAGGTTCGTAGTTGGGCTGCACGCCCAAAAGGTTCGTAGTTGGGCTGCACGCCCCAAAGTTTGTAGTAGGGCTTCAGCCCAAAAGTTTGTAGTAGGGCTTCAGCCCAACCGTTGTGCTAATTGCGCTTAATCAAAAGGACATGATATTAGGTGATGCCCGTGGGCATCTAAATTTAATATAACGCAAGTTGATAAATTAATTCGCCGCCACTTGACAGCAGCCCCCAGAGCGCGGTATGTTGTGAGAGTAAACAAAGTCGCTGGCGGTTCGGAAAAAGCGATGAGCTGCGCCGCCGCCACCTGCGCCCGCGCGAGTGTCGAGATTGTCTCTATGCCTGTCAACTTCCTAAATCAGTCGAGAGCTGGTATGTTAAGCGCCATGCTTAAATTTTCTGGAAAAGTTCCGCTGCGAGCTGTCCTGATAGTCCCGTTCGTGCTGCAAATCGTCGGGACAGTGGGGCTGGTGGGATATCTTTCTTATAAAAACGGGCAGCAGGCTGTAGAAGACTTGGCCAATCAACTGATGGAGGAGGTGTCAGAGCGGATAAGCGAGCGCCTCGACAGCTATTTACAGACATCCCAGCAGGTTGTGAGCGCGAACCATCTAGCCGTGGAGCTGGGAAACCTGGATATCACAGACTTTGAGGGACTGCGGCAGCAGTTTTGGCAGCAGATGGCTCTGCAACCGGCGCTGAGCAGCAGCGCCTTCTGGAACGAGCGAGGGGAAATCGTTGGTTACGGACGATTGCTCAGTAAGGAAGTCTGCGAACAAGCCCGAAAGCTAACCGGAGATAACTTGCCAATCGGTACGCGCTACTTGGCAAAAATGAGCGATAACGATCCCGGTCAGCGCAAATACTATCTGGTTGACTCTAAGGGCAAGCCCAGAACAATATTATATAAATTAGCTGAAAATTTCCGCAACCTTCCCTGGTATCTCTACGCCAAAACAGCCGGGAAACAAGTCTGGACACCGATTTTTGTATATCAAGCTGCGCCCACTTTAGGAATGCTCGCAGTGGCTCCTGTTTCTAATGCTGACGGTGAATTTCAAGGTGTTTTTACATCTGATTTAATGCTCGCGGATATCAGTACCTTTCTGATCGCACTTAATTTATTGTCATCGGGGCAAGCGTTTATTATCGAACATTCTGGGAATTTGGTTGCTACTTCGACGTTAGAAATTCCCTATCTGAAACCGGCAAAGGGTGAGCCTGAGCGATTGCGTGCCGCTGAAAGCCAGGATGCCCGGACGAGGGAAATTGCCCGAGAGCTAGAGAAGCGCTTTGGGGATTTCCGCACGCTGCAAAATCCGCAACAGCTGATTGTAGAGACGCGAAATCTCGGAAAGAGGCGAAATAGAGCGTTTTTCCAGTGGCTGGGCACAGAGCGCCTGTTTGTGCGGGTTGTTCCCTATCGAGATCAATACGGTTTGGACTGGCTGATTG
>JALOOK010000218.1 GCA_025454445.1 Oscillatoria sp. Prado101
CTGCTGCTTCTTGGAAATTCCGGTGCAGGTCGGCAAAGAACTTGCGGGCAAACTCCATATCTGGCGTCACATCGAGATTCCGGCCACAGGCTTGGAACCCTTTCATGTGGCGGAGTTCCATTTTGGACAAGCCAATCAGCTCATCCTTGTGATCGGGCAGCAGTTCAGCCAGTTTGATGTAGTTGTCATTGGCCTCTTGTTCGCCTTCAATCACAATGGCGTTGATGCGGCTGTAGGCGTCCTTGTAGGTTTCGCTGTGGAAGTCTATTTCTGGGCTGAGTTCAAGCTGCGGCATAGGTGTCTTTTCTCCTGCGCTTTGGGTGGTAGATGGTAGAGCGAAGCTTACACTCTAGGGGTTAGGGTGAAATTGAGCGCGTATCTTTAAGCTTATAGTGTACTTTACCTACTTTCAATACCGGATTTTACCGTGTTGCCGGAGTGCCCAATTCTGAAGATTTGCCTAGGCAGCCCCTCTATCAGCGGCGAGCGTTTAAAAAAGTATCCCTGACTGCATATTAACAAATTACGGGCACTGAACTGATTTTGATTCGCTCGCCAACCTATAAGTAAATCTGATGGATTGCCTGCCAGACAGCAATATGGATAATGGCTTGCCGGCAGGCTGCCTCCGCCGAAAGTCACAGAACGCCAGCCGAACATGTCAGCAGGCGGGGCAGTGGGGCAACTTGCTGCCGGCCTTTGCCAATTCTACCTCAGTGGCGCTGCCTGTGACCAGCTTTCAGGTTGCCACCTCGGCGCTGGCGCGTAGGGCCAATGGCCCGGTTTAATTTTACGCGCCGGCAAGCTATTGCGCTTACTGTTCTCGCGCCGCTGGTGATTCGGCTCCCACTGCAGGCGATCCCTATCTTCCAGGCGCTCAAGTGGGGGCACCCGCTCCAAACCTAATGGGCCATGACGCGCCGCCGACGGCCTGCGTCAGGGATTTTCCTGAGCCGGCACCGGCTCGCTGTAGGTCCGCCGGTGCCAAGCGAGATGCCCTTGCCCCAGTGGGAAAAGCTGCCGGTGAGCGTTTTGGGTCAGCTCTGACTGAGGGCTGCCGGCGTCCCGGCAGGTGGCCCCGGCTGCCTTGGCCCACCCAGACCGTGAAAGTAGAATCATCCGCCGCACCTCGCTTTTGTTGGCGCTTAGCTTGAAATATAAAGGCTCTGACCAAGCGGCTGCCAATATATCCGGGCAAACCGCACAAGGGAGTCCCCGCGGAGTGATAGCTGCTGTTTTTTGAAATTGTGGCCCTGTGAGGAGTCCGGGCCAAACCCCACACGACGCGCCGACGGTGCGATTTGGGTGAGAGCGGACAGAAGTGCGAGTGCTGAGGGAGGAAGCATTAAAAGATTGTTAAAGGTTGACGCCGGAGTGCAGTAAGATAGGATTGTCCGGTTTGTAGCGTATGGCCAAATACAGTGAGAGATGTCTGGAGAGAGCCGGTCTGGGCCCTCTTCGCCCGCAGGGGGATGGACGGCACAAGCTGCGAGTCAAGGGAACAGGGTCTTGCGCTAGCACCGAAAATTCTAGAAAGTTCACCTGCAAGCCGCTTAGTCTCGGCGAGAATCGCGCTGACCTTTGCGCGGCATTAGCGAAAGCGCACCCAGTAGGAACCCGCACCTGACTTCAATAGGATTTGTCCAATGAAAACGATAGAGATTAACCCAAGTTGCTACTGACCAGTGAGTCAGGTGATATCCCCCCCTAGCCCCCCTTTTTTAGGGGGGGAAATGCTCTTGCGCCCCCTAAAAAAGGGGCGGTGCGGCACACGGAGACCGCCCCGTTGGGGGGCTCTAGATGCTTATACTTGTAGGTAGCAACTTGAGTTAGAGATTAATGGGTGGGGTTTGCCCAAATAGACAACGCGCTCCTCTGCCGGGAATAGCCCGCCGGTCGAAAAGTTTACAAATAGAGTATAATGATTGCCAGCGTCTAAATTAAAGAGCCAGTCGTGAACCAAACCGATCGAAACTCTCTGCCAATTGTTACCGTAGGAGCTTTAGTGACCGGCTCTGACAGTCGAGTTTTAATCGTAAAAACTACTAAATGGACAGGTTTATGGGGCGTCCCAGGTGGGAAAGTAGACTGGGGAGAATCCCTAGAAGCTGCGCTTGTGCGCGAATTTCGCGAGGAAGTGGGGCTGGAACTTACTGAGATTCGTTTGGCGCTATTGCAGGAAGCGGTAATCGACCCCCAGTTTTACAAAGAAGCTCACTTTGTGCTGGTCAACTACTACGCCGCTGCGGCGACGGAAACCGTCACACCCAATGAAGAAATTGTGGAGTGGGAGTGGGTTATCCCAGAAGAAGCATTGCGCTACCCTCTAAACACTTACACCCGCGTACTGATTGAAACTTATTTAGAGCAAAGAACAAATGGCAAGGCTTAAGAAAGCTTTGGTTACCGGAGCTGCCAAAGGGATTGGGCGAGCTATTGCGCTGGATTTAGCTAGCAAAGGTTTTGACGTCGCAGTGCATTATAACCGCAGTGTGTCTGAGGCTCAAGAAGTAGCCAAATCGGCTGCATCCTGCGGAGTTAAAGCTCTGACGCTGCAAGCTGATGTGACAGTTCCCGATCAAGTGCGCTCTTTGGTTGGCAGTGCGGCGGAGCGGTTGGGGGGACTTTCGGTGGTGGTCAATAATGTGGGCAACTACCTTAAGAAACCAATAGAAGAAGTTAATGTCGAAGAGTGGCATGAAATATTAAATTCAAACTTGAATGCCACCTTTTACGTCACTCAAGCGGCTCTGCCTCACCTGAAAGCAGCCGGTTGGGGTCGCATAGTCAACCTGGGTTTCGCCGGTGCGCAGAACCTAATTGCGCGTCCATCAATCGTTCCGTATGCGATTGCTAAAACGGGAATTATTCTGTACACAAAAGCCCTGGCGAAGCAGCTAGTAAAATATAAGATTACCGCTAATGTAGTTTCGCCTGGGGTTGCCGAAACCTCTGTGAGTCAACCTCTGGATCAAATCCCTTGCGGTCGCCTCGCCTCTCTCGATGATCTGGTGCGTGCTGTGGATTTCTTTATCGCGCCGGATTCGGATTACATCACTGGTCAAGTTGTGGAAGTCGCGGGCGGTTGGAATATTTAACCCCTGAGAGCCGTTGCGTGCCGGGATTTGGGGATTGGGGGATTGGGAATTGGTGAAAATTCCCATCTCCCCAGTCTGAAGTCTGTGAGAGTTAAGAAATATGCGGAATTTGGGGCTGGTTTTAATCGTTTTCTCGTTTTTCCCTTGGGCAGTGGTGGCACTTTTGCCTGTTTTGCCAATTCCTGTGGGGCAAAAAGCTCTGCTGGTGCCGGTGCTGGCGGTTGTGGCAGAAGTCTGTTTCTGGCTGGGGTTGCTGCTGGTGGGGAAAGAAGCGGCTGCGTTTTACCGGCGCTATTTTAGCCCTCGCTATGTTTGGCAGCGTTTGAAAAAGCTGATATAGCACGCTGCAGATTCTTTAGGAAATTATCCCAATTTTGGATTTTAGATGCCCGGATTTTGGAGCTTACAAAATTGGGATGATCAATTTACGTTTCCTCCGGTTCCATCCACTTGTAGATTTTTGGGTGCTTTTATAAGCCGGTTTCAATCCCATACTTGAACCGCAAAAAACACACCACGGCGATTTCTCACTAATTGCTAATATATAGCGTTTCTCAGTTGGAGCAGCTACGGCCACTAAACCCGGAAGGGGCGCTGCTGCCCCACTGCTCCTAGGCTCACAGGGTTTCTCAGTACCTCACCTCGGATGAGAAACGCTATAATTTTACCTTTTTTAGAGCTGTTTTGAGGTTAAATCTGCATCTGGTTAAAAGTCGGAGCTGCCGACAGTGCCGGTCAAGGGGGGCGAGGGGCGCGTCCGACTGTGGCCAACAGAAACTGTTTGTCAAGTTGGCCGGGGCCAAGGGGCAGCGCCCCGGAGAGGGGCGACTGCTTTGTTTAGGGATCCGGATCGGAGAGGACTCGCAGGCGAATGGAGCGGTCGCTGCCATCGCCCAAATTGACTTCCATCACGTCGCGAGCTAGGCGATCGAGACAGGTAAGGAGGGCTCGCAGGTTGGGGGTGCTCATCTCAGTCTCTACATAGAGCCGGTCGGCGAGATGGCCAACGCGCTTCCAGGTGGTGTAGAGCTTGGCGATCGTTTGCTCCAGCTGAGCCGCCTGCTTGACTAAATCGGCTGCGATGTTCAAACAGCCGTTTACCCTGGCTTCTTCGAGGGCCATTTCTACGTCTACGGATGTCTTGCTGATGGCTTGCACTTGGGCGGCGGCGTCCAGATATCGGGACAGGCTGCGGGCTTCTGAGGTCAGCTTTTTAACCGTATCGACGTCGGGATTCTCAGCGGCTTCCTCCTGAATGGAACTGATGTGGGATTCTGGCAATTTTTCCATCTCTCGCACCAGGGGGGCGAGGTAGTTGGCGGGGAGGGAACCGACAGAGGCTTTTTCCTTGACTAATTCGGGGAGGAGATCCGAGTTCATGGCTGTCCACTCGTCAGCCAGCTGGCGGACTTCGCGGCGGGTGATGCGGTTGCCGGTGCGGGCGGCTTCTGTGACCAGCTGCTGGATTTCAGGACTGGCTTTGGCCGTTTCCACAAAAGCCCGCATGCTGAAGTTGTTAATGCTAGCTGGGTCTAACTGTCCCTCTTCTAGGAGGGTGTCAGCGCTCTTGGCCAGTTCTATCAGGGCGTAGGCTTGGCTTTTGCTGATTTCTCGGTCTTTGAGCCAGTTGATAAAGCCTTTACCCCGCCCTTCGCCGCCTTTTTTCTCTCGATCCCGCACTGATCGCAAGATCCGCCCCCGCCAGATCTGGGTTTGCAGGTCGAAACGATCGCACACTTTCCAGGCGCTGTCCAGCTGCAATTGAAATTGCGGCTCGGGAATTTCTTCGTCTTCTGGATCGGGAAGCTCGAAAGTTAGGTCGGTGATGCCGGCGAGGGCAGCGGCAAGCTCGTCTGGAGATCGGGGAAGCGGAACCATAGCGCGATTGGCAGACAACTTTTTAATTATTATCGCACGTCTGGATTTTTTTGGTTAGGGGTTGGGAGATAAAAATTAAAGTTTCGGGGGGCTTTGTGGGGGGTGAGGGGGTGAGGGGGTCAGGGGGTGAGGGGGTTGGGGGTTGGGGGTTGGGGGATCATGGCATGGGGATCATTGCATGGAGCATGGAAGACTCACAGCAATACGATGATGCCCGAGCGCCCACGGACTGAGCGCCCACGGCCCGAGCGCCCACGGCCCGAGCGCCCACGGCCCGAGCGCCCACGGCCCGAGCGCCCACGGCCCGAGCGCCCACGGCCCGAGCGCCCACTGCCTGAGCGCCCACTGCCCGAGCGCCCACTGCCCACTGCCCTAAACTTACTGTCTATTGCTCTACAGGTTGTAGGTGGGGTTTCCCCCCAAGGAAGAAACCCAACCTACAGATGGGGAGTGGGTTGTTCGACACACCCTACTACCTGCCGGCGATCAGTCGGACGATCGCGCCAATCAGGGTGGCGCTCAAAACAGCCACAGCTATGACAAAGAGTATCAAACCGGCCAGCAGCAGGATGACAAACAGCCGATCTGCCTTTTTGCTCGGCTGGGGATATTTTAAGTGGCCTTCCAGCAGCTCCATGTTTTTGGTATTGGCTTTCCAGGCCACATCAAACAAATCTCCGAGCATCGGCACTGTCCCAACCACGGTATCGAAGACGATGTTCAGAACCATGCGCACCAAGGTTTCTTTGGGCAAGCCCAGCCTAGCTGATGCGAACACGATATAGGCGGAGAGCACTCCTCCGAGCAGATCGCCGCCGGCTGGGAGCAGCCCCAAGATGGCATCAAGTCCTATGCTTAAAGACGTTCCCGGGATGGGAATGGCGTTGTCGAGAAGATTGCTGAGTTTGCGCAGGCGCTCTAAAGTAGCGGCGTCGGAGTTTTTGCCGCCACTGATGGGGGACGGGTTGGAGTAAGGTTGGGGCATGTGAAATTTTTCCTCTGAGCCGCGCGATAGCAAGGGTGGCGGACAGCGTGCTAGCTGAGTCAAGCAGCCGCTGCGCGGCTGGGCGCATGCGCTCTTGAACACGGCGCTTTTCGCCCACAGCGCAGCCAGCTTGCGTGTTTTCACTAATAGTCTAGTATCTAGTAAGATAACCCAAGTTGCTACGAGCGCAGTGAGTCAGGTCAGATCCCCCCCTAGCCCCCCCTTAAAAAAGGGGGGAACATCTCAAAGCCCCCCTTTTTTAGGGAGGTTTGGGGGAATCGAGATGCTTATAATTGTAAGTAGCAACTTGAGTTAAGATAGAAATTATAGTGCAGCAGTGATGGTCAAAAGATGAAAGTCAAACGCCTAAAAATGACCGACTTCCGTGGAATCGGCGATCTGACGCTGGAGTTTGATGCCGGTGAGCCAACTGTACTTCTCGGCGTCAACGGCGTGGGAAAGTCGAGTATTCTTGACTGTCTCGCCATTCTCCTGTCCTGGTTTATGGTGCGGATTGTATTCGACCCAGAAACCAGAAAAGATTTCAGGAAATCTCGGATACGGTTTGGGAACAACTTACTCACCGGCTTTCAGCAAGAAGACCTGGTAGATGAACGTGACTTTAGCGAACAGGACATCAAAAATGGGGCCAAGCTGACCCGCAGCGAAATTACACTTTCACTGGACTCGCAGGAAGTGAGTTTGTCTCTCACCAAGACTCTGGAAAAAGGCAGCGAAGAAGCCAACAGCGACCTGGAAGACTTAGAGCGAGTTACTTACGGCATCCGCGAAAAATGGAAAACTAATGCAGGAGCCAACATCCCTCTGGCAGTATACTACCCTGTCAGTCGGGGATTTCGCGACAGCGAGCTTTCCCTAGAAATAGAAGAGTCGCCTGCTATTAAAGGAGCGGATGCCTATGACGAGGCATTGCAAGGTATAGCCATCAATTTTAAGAGCTTTTTCCAATGGTTTAGAAGCTGTGAGGATTTAGAGAATGAAGATCGGCGAGACAATCCTGCGTTTAGAGATGGCAAACTAGAAGCGGTAAGAAATGCTATCTCCTCCCTGCTACCTGGGTTCTCGAACCTGCGAGTCCGGCGTTCGCCCCTGCGAATGACTGTGAGCAAAGAAGGTGAGGAGTTAATTATCAATCAGCTGTCTGATGGGGAGAAATGCTTGCTGGCAATGGTGGGGGATTTAGCAAGAAGGCTGGCAATTGCCAACCCGGGACTGTCAGAACCACTTCAAGGAAGCGCTGTTGTGCTGATTGACGAAATTGAGCTGCACCTTCACCCAAAATGGCAGCGCGAGATTATACCGGCACTGACAAGAACTTTCCCAAACTGCCAATTTATTATCACAACGCATTCGCCGCAAGTGGTCAGCCATGTGCGCCCTGAAGGGGTTTACCTCTTGGAGAAAACACCTGAAGGTATCGTCGCTAAGCGTCCTGAAAGCTCCTTTGGGAGAGACAGCAATCGTATTCTTGAAGACCTCATGGGTGTTCCTGAGCGCCCGCAGGACATTAAGGAGGATTTACTTGAGCTGTTTCGACTTATTGACCGGGGAAATATCGATGGAGCTCGGCAATTGCGCCAGCAGCTGGCAGACGAAATCGGTTAAAAAGGGTGAAGCTCCAGAAAGCTTTGCCAACTGGAAGAAACTGGAAAACGAAAATTGGACGCCAACCTATGATGACCTTCGGGGAGAAGTAAAAACTGATCTGCATCATTCGTTGCTGCGCGAGCAGGGCTATATCTGCTGTTACTGCGGCATGCGGATTGCGGTGGACAGCAGTCATCTCGAACATCTCAAGCCCCAGAGTTCCTATCAGTATCTAGCACTGGAGTACACGAATCTGCTGGCTTCATGCCAGAGAGAGAGTAAAAAGTCTGAGCCAGTCCATTGTGGCAAGAAGAAAGACGACTGGTACGATGAGCGGCTTATGGTTTCGCCTCTGGAGGCTAACTGTGCGGAGTTCTTTCGCTACCTAGGTTATGGAGAGATTCTGCCAACAGATGAGGCAGATAAAAAAGATGCTGCTGCCAAAACCATTGACAAACTCGGACTCGACATTGATAAAATGAGAGCTATGCGCCGCGAAGCAATTGACGGGATTTTGGAGGCTATTGAGGGACTGACCGGCGAAGAAATACAGCTGCTAGCTCAAGGCTGTGATAAACCCGATGCTAATGGACAATACACGCCGTTTTGTGGGGCGATAACCTACATCCTCAAACACTACTTTGTGTCTTAATATTTTTCCTATCTCTAACTCAAGGTGCTAATTAAGGAGGCAGTCACGATGCTCCGGCACGAGCCGCTGCGCTACAACTGCGCACACCGCCACCAATGAAAATTGTCGCCAGGGCGGCGGACGATCCAGTAGGGCTAAAGCCCTACTACGAACCTTTTCAAGTCAGAGCCTTCAAAACGGCATTCCCAGGCAGAGCCTGGGAACGAGGGGAACGAGGGGAACGAGGGGGAATGATTTGCGCAACCGCGCTTGGGCCAAAACCCCGGTTTCTTAAAGAAACCGGGGTTCTGAAATTTACACGATTGATTTAGATGCGCTAGATCATCTCCGGTAGCCACGAGTCGCCAAGGCGATAAACCCGAGTCTGGCGCAAAAGTTTTGCCCTCACCGGCACAGCCCTGTAGGAGCGCGGCTTTCTGGAACACCGGCACCTAACCATTCCTAGAGCTTGTATGCTATTGCTATAGCAACACCGGCTCCCACGCCCCACGATCGGCCATGCCTCAGGACTTCTCTGGACAAAATCTGCAAGGACACAACTTTAAAAATCAAGACCTCACCGGCGCTAATTTCAGCGCCGCCGACATCCGGGGTGCTAACTTCACCGGCGCAACCCTCACCGGCGCAAACTTCACAGATGCCGTCGCTGGAGTGCCGCGCCAGCAAACCGCCGCACTCCTGATCCTGCCGCTATTCCTCGCTTCAATGTCCGGCTTGCTTGCGGCACTGGCGGGCGCATTTGCCGGCGCTTTGCTCAACCCGCAATTCATCAAAGGCAACACCATTTTTCCCGGCGTCGCCGTCTTGTTGCTGCTAGCACTCTTCCTTCTCCTCACCCTGCGCCAGGGGATGGAGGCGGGTTTGTGGGCGGTGGCGGTGGCGGCGGCGGTGACAGGGGCTTTAGCTGGGCTAAAGCCCTGGTTTTTGGCTTGGGATTGGGCTTTGACCGGCATTTGGGAGGTGGCGGGAATGGCTGCTTGGGCGTGGGCGCTCGTTTTGGCGGGGGCTGCCTCTCTAGCGGCGGGTGGGGGCAGGGCGTGGGCAACCGCCGGCGCTTTGGCGTGGTTTTGGGCTGTGATTGGGGCTGCCCTCGGCACGGGGGCAGGCTATCTGGGCGGGCTGTTTCAGGATGCTTGGGCTTCGACTGCGGTTTGGGCTGGTGCGATCTGTGTGGCGGTGGGTGTGGGCTGCGGTTGGGCTAGCCGGCGAGCTCTGTCTGGAGACAAGCGGTTCGCCGCTATTGGCAAGATAGCAGTTACTTTTGCCGCTACCCGCGGTACCAGCTTCCGCAGGGCTGATTTAACCGACGCCAATTTCACCCGGGCTGTGCTAAAAAAAACCGATTTCCGAAAGGCAAATCTCACCCGCACTTGCTGGTTGCAAGCCCGCCAACTTGAGCGTTCCAGAATTAGCAATTCGATTCTGGATAACCCGGCTGTTCTAGATTTGCTTGTTAGCGGATCTGGTCACAATAAATCTTATGCGGGCATGAATCTCAGGGGTGCCTACCTTGCCGGTGCTGACCTCAACCACGCGGATTTGCAAGAAGCCAATCTCAGTGAAGCCTGTCTGGAAGGTGCCTGTTTAAAAGCTGCCAATCTCTCTGCATCTCAGGCTTTCGGCACTGATTTTACCTCAGCAGACATCACCGGCGCTTTGATTGGGAATTGGAAGATTGACAGCAACACCCGACTCGATGGAGTCATTGGCGAGTATGTTTACTGGCTCAACTCTCAAGTAGATCGCCGCCCTCTTAGCGGAGAGTTCGCCCCCGGTGAGTTCGCTCAGCTGTTTCAGCAGGCTTTCAATTCCGTCGAGCTAATTTTCCGCACCGGCATCAACTGGCAAGCTTTTTCCCACGCTTTCAATCAGGTGCGTTCGGAATATCCAGACGCGGAACTGTCGCTCCAGGGTTTGGAGCAAAAAGCAGATATCCTGTTAGTAATTCAGCTGCGGGCGGTTGCCGGCACCAATAAGGAGAAAATCCACAGGGATTTCTTGGAAGCCTATCAGTCATGGCTGCAAGCAAACGCCAAAACCTGTCTGGAAGATGAGGTGGGTTCTTCTCAAGGGCAGGATGCCGGTTTGATGTCACTTTTAACACAGCTGGGAACAGGCGGCTAAATTGAACAAATAACAAAAAGTAGGGGGCGATCCGTGTCGCGCCAGCCCTCCCGATAAGTGGGGTGTGCGCCAAAATCGGAACGCTACAGTGAATTGCGAACTTAACTTTAATTTAATCTGCCCCTCAGTCACCGGCACCCCAATCGCGTCTTCCGGCTGGTAGAATTATAAAGCTAGCCTCTAAAACCCAGGTTTTGCAGGTTGGCGTCATGCGGATAATCCATCAGGAGACAGCAAAAATGGGAGAATATATATGCACCGTCTGTGGCTTTGTCTACAACCCAGAAGAAGGCGACCCAGAAGCAGGGATAGCGCCCGGCACCCCTTTTGAAGATATACCCGATGACTGGGTGTGTCCCGTCTGTGGTGTTGGCAAACAGGATTTTGAACCTGCATAATTTCAAGAGGCGTCTCATTTTTAGGGAAAGGGGGGAAATTTTGTATAAAAGAGCTAAATTGCGTCTCCCCTTTGCTATACTTGCCTGAGGGGGTTATTCGGTCGCACACTTGCTCCGCAACGCGCAATGTTAAGAAAATAAAAACTCTTGGTTTTGAAGTATAATTGAGATAGCTAAACGGAAATGAAAAAACTATTAATCACCGGCAGCAGCGGGTTCTTGGGATGGAACCTTTGCCAAATAGCCAAACAAAAATGGCAGGTATATGGCACGCATTTTACCCATCGTGTCGAGATTACTGGCGTCAAACAGCTGCGGTCAGACCTGACAGATTTTCAGGAACTACAGCGACTATTTCAGGAAATTAAGCCAGATGCGGTTATCCACACAGCCGCCCAATCTCAGCCCAACTACTGTCAAACTCACCCGCAGGAATCACGCGCCATCAATGTAACAGCTTCCTGTAATATTGCGGGGCTTTGCGCCTATTATTCCATTCCTTGCGCTTTTACTTCCACTGACCTGGTTTTCGACGGTTTAAACGCCCCATACCGGGAAACAGATCCTGTCTCTCCTGTCAGTCTTTACGGCGAGCAAAAAGTTCTGGCGGAACAAGGAATGCTGGAACGCTATCCCCTAACAGCGGTTTGCCGGATGCCTCTAATGTTTGGCTTTGGCGCACCGGCTGCTAAAAGTTTCATTCAGCCCATGCTGCGCTCCCTGAGAGAGGGGCAAGAACTGGCTTTGTTTGTCGATGAGTTCCGCACACCGGTAAGCGGAAACACCGCCGCCCGCGGACTTTTATTGGCTTTGGAAAACGTTCAGGGGCGCATTCACTTGGGCGGAAAAAGCTCCATAGGAGCGATTTGTATTAGCCAGGGGATCCAACTCTTGGATTGAATAATCGATGTTGAATCCATTGCTGGCGCAGGAGTTTGATTTGGAAGAAGAGCCCCCTTGCCAGCGAAACGGAGAACGAATCCCCAGTTCCGCCACGGTTAATGTTTATGCCCCGGGTAGTGCCTGCCTACCGAAAGCCAGGTCTTCCTAACCGGATTTTTTTATTCAAAGTCAATACCTTGAAAATGAATCAAGTGCGTAAGGACCTGTCTGCTGCATGTAGAAATTCACTTGGGCAAAGTGATGACTAAATCGGAGAAAAATTAAAAAAGAGCTGAAGGAATTACTCCCTCCAACTCTTTTTCCGTCCGGAATTTCCTCGTTTTTTTAAATCTGACATCCGACACTTGTGGTGAGCTTGGTCACCGAGCCTATCGAGGTGTGTCGAACCATCCCACACTTGTGGTGAGCTTGGTCACCGAGCCTATCGAGGTGTGTCGAACCATCCCACACTTGTGGTGAGCTTG
>JALOOK010000219.1 GCA_025454445.1 Oscillatoria sp. Prado101
CCACACTGAAAGCCGGTGAGATTGAAGGGGCGTTTGCCGGTCGCCCCATCCCGGTGCTGGAAATGCCAGAATCTCTTTTGCCGCTGAATTTGGGGCTGGCCTCAGCGGTGCCGGTGCCCGGAGTGGTCATAGATGGCGGGCGTCAGTCGATGCGACTGGCTAGATGGCTGCAAGAGGCTCGCCCAGGGGCGCTTCATTATCTTGCCGGTGCTCCCGACGGGCTGGTATTGGAAGCCGGACTGGCCGACCGCTGGGTTGTGGCCACCTTTGAGGATAGGGAAGTGGCGGCGGCTGCAGCGAATTACGAACAGCGCAAGCAGCTGAGTCAGGGATTGCACTTTTTGCTGGTGCAGCCGGATGAGTCGGGAATGACGTACAGTGGTTTTTGGTTGTTGTGTGAGGATTGAGCAGTACAGCCAATGAACAGATGGGTATTCTGTTTAGCACTTCTCCCTGCCTGGATTGCAGTCATCAAGTTGGCTGGTGCTGAGCTGCAGGAGCTACAGCCCAAAACACCGGCAGCTGGTGTCAAGCAAGCCTCCGAAGGAGCCGGCGCACCAATATTTTCTTACCCCACCCTTGGGAGTACCCTGCTAGACAAACAACTGGATATGTATCTGCGGTATCTGGAAGTGTACGGGCCACCAGATATCCTGATTGTGGGCAGTTCCAGGTCTTTGCAGGGCGTAGATCCAGTCGTTTTGCGGGACGGTTTGGCTTCTAACGGATATGCGGAGCTGAAAATCTTTAACTTTGGCATTAATGGCGCGACAGCTCAAGTCATCGATCTGCTGCTGCGGCAAATCTTGACACCAGAACAGCTGCCGCGAATGATTATCTGGGCGGATGGGGTGCGCGCCTTTAACAGCGGACGAGCAGACCGAACTTATAACGCGATCGTCGCTTCCCCGGGCTACCAGCGCTTGTCCGGGGGAATTCGTCCCGCTCTGCAGCTGCCCGGTAGCAGCAGAGCGCCGGCAGCCCCAGCCAGCATAGCGCCGGCAGCCCCAGCCACTCTCGTCGAGCCGGCAGCCCCAGCCAGCATAGCGCCGGCAGTCCCAGCCAGCCCCGCGCCGGCACTCCCAGCCAGTCCCGATCCCGGTCGCCCGATCATCGACCCGATCAATTTCCGCCCGCAAGTGCCGGCAGCACCGGGCAACTCCGCCACCGGCACCGCTCGCATCTCTCTGCTGGCCAAGTATCAGCCAGCCCGGGATAGCGCCACATCTTTGCCGATAGATTTCTCTTCATTTTCTCCGGGCCCGTTTTCTGGGGGGAGCTTCGCTGACCGAATAGCGGTTGGGGGACAGCCCGATGCGAAGCCCGCAGCTGCCAAAATCGGCCTGTCTGAGAGGGACGTGGCGCTGACTGGGTTTAACCCCATCTCCACCCGCTTCAATCCCGCGACTTACTACGACCGCTTTCCCAGAGTTCCGGGCGAGTACGACGGCGACTATGCCTCTTTCAACCTGGAAGGGGAGCAATTTACTGCCCTGCTCTCTGTCGTGGATGTGGCCAAGGCCCAAAATATTCCCCTGGTTGTGGTTAACCTGCCCCTGACTAAGGAGTATTTAGATCCGCTGCGGCTCAAATGTGAGCGAGAATTCCAGGAGCGCATGCAGCGCCTTGCCCAGGAAGAGGGATTTATGTTCCGCGACTTGTCGGGCAGGTGGCTCAGCCAGCATGACTATTTTGCCGACCCCAGCCATCTCAACCGTTTTGGGGCAGAAGCTGTCGCCAGGCAGCTCGCCCAAGACCGGACGCTTCCCTGGCCTGCACCCAAGCGCTAAGAAAGTCAGCATTTAAAATGCCTAATTTCGGCGCAGCAAGTAAGCTTTTTTTGCGTAACGCTGCGCCTGTTTATGCGTTTCAATAATGCAATTTAAATGCAAAAATCATTGCAGTTCTTTCTGCTATAGCGGTTTTCGTATGAGTGAGGTACTGAGAAACCCGTATTCTTAAAGATACGGGTTTCTGGCGTGTACTTTATCCAACTGAAAACCGCTATAAGCTATTAAGCGCCCGAAGGAGGCTCTGCCTCCTGGACGGCGTTACGGGGCGCTCGCCCCGTAACGAGGGGATATAGATGTAAGCGTGCAAATTCAATGCGCCATAGCTTAGCAAACCCGCCCTCACAGTCAGGCCAGTGTTTTTTGATACAAAAAGTTAAAAGTCGGGTTTAACAAACCGGGTTTCTCTTGCCGTAAACAACGATTTTTCGGAGGATTGCCAAAAAAACCCGGTTTCTGAAATTTAACGGTACTTAATCTACAAACCTAATCAGTCCCCGTTGCAGTCGGTCGAACACCAGGTTAATTTTGCTGTGTTCATTTTCGTTAAAAGAGTCCTTAGAGAGGAGTGCCGCCATCAGCAGCCGCTGGTCAATGCGCGTGATTTGGCTAAATGCCAAGATCCGCTCAACGATTGTTTCCACTGAGAGTTTGGGGAAAGTGGCCTGAGCTTGCATCGGTCTGGAAAAACTCAAACTGTACAAAATAACGCCTTGTTTCTATTATTTAAACTTCTATCAATATCAGAAGTGATTGCCGGCATAACGGGGTGTGACATTTTTTGACGCTGGCAGTGACGCTTGTCACTGACATCTCACTTCTAGATAATAAGGTGTCACTTACCCCTTCAGGGATTCCCGCCGGAAAGCAGATGGCGCGAAACACCAGATGCTGCCCGATTTCCCGCTACAATAGCTTGGCGCAATACCAAGCTAGAAGGTAGACAGAATGGCTCAAGTAAAGATTGGCATCATCGGTGGCAGCGGACTCTACAAGATGGACGCCCTCAAGGATGTGGGAGAAGTGCGAGTTGATACGCCTTTTGGCCCGCCTTCGGATAACTTGATTTTGGGAACTTTGGAGGGGACGCGGGTGGCTTTCCTGGCCCGCCACGGGCGCAACCACGCTTTTTTGCCCACGGAGTTGCCGTTTCGAGCGAATATCTACGCCATGAAGAGTCTGGGGGTGGAGTATTTGATCTCCGCATCTGCGGTAGGTTCTCTCAAGGAAGAGGTAAAGCCTCTGGACATGGTGGTGCCCGATCAGTTTATTGACCGCACCAAAAATCGGGTTTCCACCTTTTTCGGGGATGGGATTGTGGCTCACATTGCTTTTGGCGACCCCGTGTGCCACCGGCTGGCGGACTTGCTGGCGGTGGCGGTGGAGAGTTTGCAACTGTCAGACATCACCCTGCACCGAGGCGGCACCTATGTCTGCATGGAAGGACCGGCATTTTCCACTAAGGCAGAGTCGAATCTTTATCGCAGCTGGGGCGCATCGGTGATTGGCATGACGAATTTGACGGAGGCCAAGCTAGCCCGGGAGGCGGAAATTGCCTACGCCACCTTAGCTTTGGTGACAGATTACGACTGCTGGCACCCAGATCATGACAGCGTGACTGTGGATATGGTGCTGGCAAACTTGCAGCGCAATGGGGTGAACGCTCAAAAGGTGATTCAGGAAACGGTGCGGCTTCTCAATCAGAACCCACCGGCTTCCGACGCCCATTCGGCGCTCAAGTATGCGATTCTCACGCCTTTGGATAAAGTGCCGGAGGCGACTAAGGAAAAGTTGGCTTTGCTGTTGCGCAAGTATTTGTGATCTCTCTGGCAGTGCCGGCAGGATAATCCCCTAAATGATTTGGAAACCCCGGCGGTGGCGAGAAACCCGGTTTCTTTGAAAAACCGGGTTTCTACCCTTTCACAGCTCAAGTATAAAGGCTGTATCCAGGCCGAACTGCAGGAAAGGCATGCCCGCCTTTTACCTCACTTGTCCGCATTTAACCCGCCCCGGTCATTTGGCAGTTTCAGACATCAGCTCTTGGAATAACTCATTGTTGAGAATAACCTCAAAATCCGATGTGTTTTTGGCCATCTCTCTTTTCTCCGGATTTATTTTTATGGCCCTTTTCAGGTTTTCTACTGCCGACTCAATATTGCCTTGCACTGCGTAGCAGCGAGCCTTTTCATACCAAGCGTCAGCGAAGTCTGAATTAATGCGCAGAGCTTGATTAAAAACCTGGATTGCTTCATCGAAGCGCTGCATTTTTGTGAGAACCACCCCTTTGGCACACCAAGACTTAAAGTCTTCAGGATTCGATTTAATCGCTCTGTTATAAAACTCAATCGCATCCTCATAACGTCCCGCCAGTAACAACTCGTTTCCTTGCGGAGACTGCTGCTCAAAAACATTTTTCAACAGGTCGCCTGTTTTAGTTTGAGCGTTCAGGGACTCTTCGAGAGTGTGCCGTGCCTCTAAGATTACATTTTGAGTGGCCATAGCCATCGAGATCAGCTCTTTTAACTGAGCGATATTTTCCCCTGACATGCTTGGCTGTGGCGGATGAGGAACCTCTGCGGCGCTTGCCAGTCCAGGCCCGATCGCCTTCTGGATCTCTGTTTTTATCTCGGGAACGAGTTCTTGTTTCACTTCACTCTTGATCTGAGTGGCCAAAGAACGCCGCAGCAGCCAAAGGCTGATAATTCCTGCTATGGGAAACAGGATCAGGATAAACAGCAGCGCGTTCAAAAGGCCAGTCGTGAAGCCAAAAGAGCGGTTCACTTCCTTTTGCACTTGATCTCGAATCCGGTCGATTTCTCGCCGCTGTTGCAATTCCCGCCGCTCATCCTGCGAGATGGCAGGGCTGGGAGAGGGCTCGGCTTTGGGCGAAGCTGCTACAGGGGGACGGGCGGTTGTCGCATTAGACTGCGCTGGCACTGTGGCAGCCCCCACAGACAGCAGCACGGTTGACAGTGCGAAGGCAACTTGATTCTTTATCTTCATAGAACTTTGACCTCTGCCTCTAGAGAATTGAAAAGCTGATTTTCTCGAATCACATCCAAATCTGAGTCCGTTTTGGCTCGCTGTCGAGCGATGGCTGCACCTGTGCCGACCGGGCGCTGCCTGTTTCAATGGCCAGCTCGACATGAGCGGGCGCAGAGCATGCTTTGTTATACCAAACATCGGGACGAGCGGGCGGACGCCTGTCCCAGCGGGACATCGCTCCGTCTCACCGGCACCCCGCGCCTGCCTGTGGCCCTCCCCAGCCACGAGAGCGCCTGCTTGCAGCCTGCTTGTCAGCCCCCGTACCGCTTTCCGCCATGCCATTGCCGAGATTATTCCAGATTGGCAGACCCTCCGGCTTGAATTCAACTACTTTTTCATAAGATTTCCCCGCCTCTTGCTATCCGTGCCATTTTTCCCGGGCTGTGCCTCCATTGAGCGCCCGTACAGTTTGGTTTCAGTCCCTCGGTCTGGAGGCTCTCTCCTATTATATAGAAAATCCGTTTAATTCATCTATTTTTTGACGGCGGCGGTTGCTTCTGCAGAGATATTCATTTTATTAACTAATAAAACGTAAATCATAGCGCTTCTCAGTGTGAGACGGCAACGCTGTATCCCCTAAAGTGCAGCCCCTGCCGAGGTCAGCCACAGGGGCGGCCCCTCCCCCTGGGAAGTAGCATGATGTTCGTTTGATTGCTTCTAATTAATTTTTATCGCCGCACCGGCGGGACACTTTCGCCGGCGGCCCGAAACCGCTAAACCGCTCCCCAGGGGCAAGGGCGAGCTTGGCGCAGCAACCGACAAATTATAACTATAGCGTTTCTCATCCGAGGTGAGGTACTGAGAAACCCGTATTCTTAAAGATACGGGTTTCTGGGCCATAGTTAGTCCAACTGAGAACCGCTATATTTAACCAAAATTTATATTAAAACCAGCTTCTGCTGCCCGCTTGGCACTGCCAGAATTGCCCGGGTGGCTGCTTCCTTTGGGCACCGGCAGCTGCGCCATTCGGCGCTCTACTGCAGCGCATTTCCGGCGCAAAGAATCTCTAGCAAAAAAAGCCAGCTGAAGTTACAGGCTGCTCGTGCGTTCATGCCGGTCGGGCTGAGGTTCGTGCGAGCCGGCTCGCACGAACACCCAGCGTTGGAGTTAAGAGTCCGGGGTCTTTCTACCCGCCTTTTCCTGCAGGATTGCGCTCAGAAGAGTAACAAAAGTTAACTAATACCTGTTTCCAACTTTTCCCCGGCACTTTTGGGGGGAAGTTAAGATTAAAGAGGAGAAGATTTGTTTTTTCGCACACATTTTCACGGCTAGCAAACTCAATAATACTATGAAACTGCGGTAACAGACAGCTATTCTGGCGGCAGTCGGGCTGGCCCTAGGGGCGACCGCCACCCTCCCCCCGCCCAGTTGGGGGCAAGCCAACCCCAAATTTGTGTGCCAGCCCAACGGTGCCGGCACCCCTACCACCTATGCAATTGTGCAGCGCTACGGGCGTCTGGTGCGGGTTCCAGTGATCATGTGGTTTTTCCGGGAGGCGGAAAAAACGCCCTATCAGCGCTGTTTGGAGACGAGTGCCAATTTCCAAAAGGCATACCAGCTGGGGATTCTCAACTAGATCAACGCCGGCATTGTAAATGGCCAACCCGCGATCTGCACCACCAGCGCCCTGGGGGGCGACTGCCAGATCGCCTTATTTACCCTCAGGTATCAGCAAGATGCCGCCCAAGTCCTGCAACACCTGCGCGGCGTCCGCATGCGTAGCGGCAGGCCCGCTGCTGGAAAGTTCAGCAGATGAGCCCGATAGCGGTGCCATCGACATCAACGATTTCCTGCAAACAGCACCCGCCGAGGAAATATCTTCCCCCAGCCCGCAACAGGCCGGTGCCACACGAGGGCCCGATGTGCCTCCCTCACCGCCCGACTCACCGCCAAGCAGTAGCGACTGGCTGTTTTAACCGGGCGA
Source organism: Oscillatoria sp. Prado101 (assembly GCA_025454445.1). Taxonomy (GTDB): domain Bacteria; phylum Cyanobacteriota; class Cyanobacteriia; order Cyanobacteriales; family Oscillatoriaceae; genus Oscillatoria. The sequence continues at coordinate 6,760 of JALOOK010000219.1, forward strand.
GAGGGCACTCACCACCATTTTCAGAGAGCCGGTGCGGATGAGGAAACTCGGTCAAAATTAAAGGCACAACGCCTCTAATTTTGAGAATCTCTGTTATAATAGTATATCGTTGAAAACCCAGCTCTTGAGATTTCATCCCAAGGCGGGTGAAAGGGCAGCGTTATTTGATGGGCGAAGGAAAGCTCTGTTACCCGCACAGCGCCGGGGCGTTGCTGACTGGAGCGTTCAGTTTATTATAGGAGTAGACAATGAGATTTTATTATGGACTGCCGGCAGCGCTCATCGGAGCGGCAATCGTAATAGTGCAGCCTCAAGTAGCTGCAGCATTGAATCCGGCTGAGGTTGAAGAAATTGCCAAAGAAATTACCGTTCTAATTCCTGAAACATTGGCTGACGGCAGGGAGGCTAACGGATCGGGATCGATTATTGCCAGAGAGGGCAACACTTATACTGTACTCACAGCCTATCATGTGGTGTGTAAAGACCAAAATGACCAGTGCCAGCAACCTCGCAATCAACTGAGGGTTGTGACCTCAGATGGGGAAGAGTATCCGCTAAATTTCAGTACGGTCAGAAAAATCCCTGGTGTGGACTTGGCGGTTTTTCAATTCACCAGTGACAAAAATTATAGAGTGGCAACACTAGGCAATTACGAGTTGACAGGAGATCAGTTTATTTTTGCATCGGGATGGCCAGATCCAAAATTAACCGGCGAGCGCCAGCGCCAGCGCCATTTCAACATAGGGAAAGTTATCCCCAAGGAAATCGTACCTTTGCTAAAAATTTTTGAAGCTTCTCTGGGGTACGACCTGC
>JALOOK010000220.1 GCA_025454445.1 Oscillatoria sp. Prado101
CTTGTGAACTTGAGCTAATATTTGGGAGAGTTGCTTTAACCAATCGAGCGCCACTGCTTCTGGTATCGGCTGATTGTTTCGCCGGCACATCCACTCCTCTAAATTTACCCCCTCAATTTTTTCCATCACCAAGCAGTGCGTCGGCTGCTGGCTGTTTCTGGGAGAAAAGGTGAAATATCCGTCAGCAGCGACTTTGGGGATGCCCGGATGATTCAGGCGGCTGAGCACCTGGGCTTCTTGCTGAAACAGAGATATGGCTTTTGCCTGATTGAGGGAGAGGACTTTCAAAACTTTAGGGGTGCCGCTATCGCTAACTTCATAGGTTTTGGCAAAACCGCCCTCGCCCAGGAGGCGCAGGACGCGATAGCGCCCTGACAGGAGCAATTGGGAGCCGCAAGTTTGGCAAAAGAGCAGATTGTCTGGATTTTGGGCTTTTGGACAGTTGGGGTTGATGCAGTAGCTCATGGGTGCCGGTGGGATGGCTGTATTCCCAATATAGGATCGGGATTCACCCGAAAGGCGGTTTCTGGCAATCGCGCCGGCACCGCGAAAGCCCGCCAAAGCGGGCTAATCTCAGCTGCTTCTGTGAGTTACGAAGATTGAGCGTTGGGCATGCATCGGCGGGAGTGGGGCATTGAGCAGGTCGCAGTGCGGTGGGAACAGGGCAGTAGGGGAAATTGCCAGTGCCCCATGCCCCATACCCGTTTGCCCGTTTGCCATGACCTATAGCGGTTTTCAGTTGGATGAAGCACACGCCAGAAACCCGGTAACTTTGGCGAAACCGGGTTTCTCAGTACCGTTTCTCAGTACCGTTTCTCAGTACCGTTTCTCAGTACCTCACTCATACGAAAAACGCTATATGCCCCATGCCCCATGCGCTATGCCCTATAGACTAACCAATGCTCTCAATCACCGGATGGAAAAAGAAAGCTAATCCCAAAACCGCATAGGCAGCCAGCAGCAGAGTGCCTTCCAGCCAATCCGACCGGCCATCGGAACTGACGGAGTTGGCAATCAGCACCGACACCGCCACCGCCACCAGCTCAAACGGATTGAAATCCAGATCCATCGGCTGACCGAAGGCCCAGCCGGCGAGAACCAGCACCGGCGCGACAAACAGGGCAATTTGCAAGCTTGACCCCACCGCCACCGACACAGACAGATCCATCTTGTTCTTCATGGCCACTGTCACAGCGGTAGCGTGTTCGGCGGCGTTGCCAATAATCGGGACGAGGATGACGCCGGTGAACAGCGCCGTCAGCCCCAGACGCGCAGTCGCTTCCTCCAGGCTGTCCACAAGCAACTCTGACTCAACCGCCACCATCACGGTGCAGACAAACAGCACGCCAACCCACAGCCACAGATTGGTTTTGCCCTCAACCTGATCCGGTGCCAGGTTCGCCTCAGCGAGTTCTTCGTTGGCCTCCTCTGCCACACCGACATCGTAAAGATAGGTGTGAGTCTTCATAGAAAACAGCAGCGTCAGCCCGTAGACCAAAATTAACACCACCGCCACAGCGCTGGAAAGCGTCTGCATGGTGACTTCATTAATGCCATTCGAGGTGACATCCACTGCAGTTGGCAGCAAAATGGCAATCACAGCCAGATTCATTGACGAAGCGTTCGTCCGGGCCACAATCGGCTGAAAGGTCTGCTCCTTGTAGCGCAAGCCACCCAAAAGCATCGACAAGCCCATCACCAGGAGCAAGTTGCCAATGATCGAGCCGATGATACTGGCTTTGACGACATCAATGACTCCAGCTTTGAGCGCCACCAGACCGATAATCAGTTCCGTAGCGTTGCCAAAGGTAGCATTTAACAGCCCGCCCAGGGAAGGGCCAACGACGACGGCGATTTCTTCCGTGGCTGTGCCCATCCAGGCGGCCAGGGGGACAATGGCCAGTGCGGAGAGGACAAACACGGGCAGCGATCCCCACTCCAGGAAGTGGGCGGCAATGGAAATCGGGACAAACAGCAGCAGGACTAAAAATATTTTGTTCGCTGACATTCAGGTTTCTCAGATCAGACTGAAATTTCAGTTTAGCCAAGCTAGCAGTTCTTGCCGAGGGCGCTGGGCCACTTGTGCCACCAGAGTGTCCGAAGAGTGTCCGACAGCAGCTGCCACCGCAAGTGAGTTCTATGCAAAATTTCGACCAATCCCTTGTATTTTTTGCAACACAATGTTTCATTGTGCCTTGCGGTTGATGAAAGTTTTGTGCGAAACTGACAAGCAGTTAAATATACTGTGCGTCCCCGCCCCACCGGCTGCCAGCACTCCCGATGCTCCAGACGGGAAATTTCGCTTCTCAATAATTTCACAGCGTCGCTGACCCCTAATTGCCAGACAGCACAGCGCTCAGGACAGCGCCAGCGGACTTTCTCGCCCTAGCCGTGTTCACCGGATTCCACCGGCAATGATTGCCAACCGCAGGCAAGACAGCCTGCGGTCAGTTCGCCAAACACTTAATTTGCATTCTAAAATCAAGACTAAAGTTGACATTCAAGTCACTCTGACTAAATAAAGTCTGTATTAATTGCAAATTAAATGTATAAATCTTGGCGTGTCAATCCAGCAGTCTGTCTAGCCGGCAGGCAAATTGTATTTATCGACTTGGATTTGGTAATATGACAGCAACTTCCGATACTGCTTCTTTTGGTTCTGCAGCCCTTGGTGAAATCACTGGCCCTGAGCCTGCTACCGACCGGCTAGAAACGCCAAAAGACGCACCAGAAAGCGATCCCCTGCAGGCAGCCACCGGCGTTTACGTCACCATACACGGACATTTTTACCAGCCGCCGCGCGAAAATCCCTACCTGGACGCGATTGAGCGCCAGCCTTCTGCGGCACCCTTCCACGACTGGAACGAACGGATTAACAGCGAGTGCTATCGCCCCAATGCCTTGGCGCGGGTGTTCAATGACCAGGGCTTCCTCGTGGGAATCGTCAACAACTATGAGTATCTCAGCTTTAATATCGGGCCGACACTGATGTCGTGGCTGGAACGCTACGATCTGGAAGTTTACCAGCGGATTATCGAAGCTGACCGCAAAAGCTGCGAGCGCCTGAACGGTCACGGCAATGCTATCGCGCAGGTTTACAACCACACGATCATGCCCCTGGCGAACGAGCGGGACAAGTACACCCAAATTCGCTGGGGGAAAGCAGATTTTCGCTCCCGGTTTGGCCGCGATCCCGAAGGCATGTGGCTGGCGGAAACCGCTGTGGACTATCCCACCCTGGAAGCGCTAGTTGCGGAGGGGATTAAGTTCATCATCCTGGCTCCTTACCAAGCTCAGCGCTGCCGGCCTCTACCCTCGCATGCCAGTAACGGGGAGGGCGAAGCGGAATGGTGCGAAGTGGGCGGGGGGCAAATCGATACCACTCGACCCTATCGCTGTTTCTTGCCCGGTGGGGATCGGGAGCGGGACTATATCGACATCTTTTTCTACGATGGCCCGATTTCGCGGGATATGGGCTTTAACGATGTCCTGGACAGCTCGCACAAGTTGGCGGGGCGCATCGGGATGGCGGTGCGCGGGGATAACCGCACCAGCCAGCTGATTGCTGCGGCGACGGATGGGGAAACTTTTGGCCACCACAAGCGGGGTAAGGAGAAATGTCTTGCCTACGCTTTGACTCAAGAGTTTCCCCAGCGCGGCTGGACGGTGACCAACTTCGCCCATTACCTGAGCCTCCACCCCCCGACTTGGGAAGTGGAACTCAAGCCGGTGACGGCTTGGAGTTGCTGTCACGGAGTCAGCCGGTGGGAAGATGACTGCGGTTGCGGCGCAACCGGCAATGGCTGGCACCAAAAATGGCGTCGCCCCCTGCGGACGGCGCTCGACTGGCTGCGCGACCAGCTGATAGAGGTCTGTGAGGATGCCGGTCGGCGGCTGTTCCGCAATCCCTGGCAAGCGCGGGATGAGTATATCCAGGTGATCCGCGACCGCTCTCTGGAAAATGTTGAGCGCTTCCTCGCCGGTCACGCCTCGCACCAGCTGTCACCGGCAGAGCAGGTGGACGCCCTGCGCCTGCTGGAAATGCAGCGCCAAGGGCTGCTGATGTACACGAGCTGCGGCTGGTTTTTTGAGGAGCTGTCGCGTCCGGAGGGGGTGCAGATTCTCCGCTACGCCGCCCGCGCTCTGGAACTTGCCGGTGAAATTGCCGGGGTGCAGCTGGAAAAGCAATTTTTGGAACTGCTGGCTTTTGCCCCCAGCAATGTTGAGCTTTATAAGGATGGGGCAGCGGTGTACCGGCAAGGAGTGCTCACTTCCCAGGTTAGCTTTGAGCAAGTGGCGGCGCACTACGCTATCAGTTCGCTGTTTACTACCTATCTGCCGATACAGCGGGTGTACTGCTATACCGCCCACCAGGTGGATTACCAGCTGCAGCGCATGGGCCCTCTGAGTTTGGCCGTTGGGCAGTTGCAGCTGATTTCGGAAATTACCCAGGAGAATGCCCAGTACGTTTTTGCTGTTTTGCATTTGGGCGGCTGGGATTTCCACTGTTGCATCCAGCCTTTCACTGGTCGCCGGTCTTACTCGCAAATTAAAGAGCGCCTGTTGGAATCGCTGCAAGAGGCGTCTGCAGCTCACGCGATTCTGGCAATGGTGCAGCTGTTTGGGGAGCAGTCCTACAGCTTGCGCGACTTGTTCGCTGAGGAGCGCCACCGCATCATGCAGCTGCTCAGTCAGGAAACGCTGATTCGGGTGGAGCAGCTGTACACTCAGGTGTACCGGGATAATTACGGCATTTTGATGGGGTTCCACCGCGACGAACTGCCGCCACCGCAAGAGTTGCAGGTGGCTGCTGAGATTGCTCTGGGACACCGCTGCCTGACTTCGGTGCGGGAATTATACCATGAAATCAGCGATTTGTCAAAGGATGACGGGCGTGCCGGTCTGGGCCATTTGGCTGAGCTGGAAGCGGTGGCCACGGAAGCGAAGCATCTGCGGGCTAAGCTGAATGTGCCGGAAGCTAAGGAAACTTTGGAGCAGCTGATTTTGCGCTCGCTGTGGCACCTGCTGCGGGATGGGTGCGCCGGCACTTTGGAGGCGCTCCTCGACCGCATCGAGCGGATGATTGAGGTGGGACGCCAGCTGAACCTGGAGCTGAATCTGGAACGGGCGCAGGAACTGTACTTCCAGGAGCTCAACAGCGAAATTGTGCCGGAATACTTGCAGTCGGAGAGCGTACAGATGCGCCAGCTGCTGCTGCTGGGGCAAAAGTTGGCTGTCAATGTCAGCGCTTGGCGCTCACCGGCTGCCGGTTTAGGGGCGCTGTAGCGGCTTTCGGAAGCACCTGCCGGCGATCAGAAACCCGGTTTCTTTAAGAAACCGGGTTTCTGGCACGTACTTCATCCAACTGAAAATCCCTATAGCCGGTTGGCACCTCTGGTGATTCGTCAATATTTGCGAGTTGCGATGTCTTGCCATTCCAGCACCACCGGCAGGGGAACTCGCATCTTTAGGGACTGGTTTTGCCCCAAAGGCAATGAGAGCCGCACCGGCGAGTTTTTGGGCAGCTGTGGCAATATCTCCAAGAGGTCCCACTCACCGACATTGGCAGCCGGTGCGCCGGCAGCGAACCGATCTGCAGCGGTGAGTGCTTCCCCTTTAGCGGCTGTAATTTCTAAGGGCTGCGGGTGAGAGAACTCAGCAACACCGGGGAATCCCACCAAGCGCAAATTGAGGCTCTCTCCCTCACCTGCTTTCAACCGTTTAAATAGCACTACCTGCCAGGATTTGCCCGTCTCGTCTTGCAGGGTGTGCCGGGATCGCACTAATATCTGCCCAGGCGCTTCTTCCATCTGACTCACTGCTGCAACCGCCGGATATGGATTGCCCAAACCCAAGAACAGCCACAGAATTAATCCGCAGATTAACAAAGATAATATCTTCCGCAAGTTACAGATCATGAGCGATCTCCTTTTTTTTATATTATATGATTTTACGCAAGATTTACTCGCCAGGTAGGGGCGGGTTTGTCAATACTCTGAGCTGGGGCGTCAATCTCTCTGGCCATACCCGTCCCTACAGCCGGTCGGGGCGGGTATGCGCCTGTAGGGGCGGGTTGACGCGAGATATCTGCCGGTGGCAAAGGTTATTTGTAAACACCGCCCCTACCAGTTGCTTTGATTGTCCACTCTCCCGGCGCTCCAGCCTGGTGAAAAGTTAGTAGTTTAACGCTCTCTCTTGTGCTAATTGGGTGTTTTTATCCACAGACAAGTTAAACACCTCTATCACTTCCTGCCAATTCACACCATCGTGAGCATTCACTACTATATGCACATCTTCACAAGCTTCCACATAGAGGGCGTAATCTTCATCGCTGAAGGTATTGCAGACTACTATTAAGTGGGTAGCTCCTTGAGCCAACCCCTCATCAAACCATCTGCTGAGGTCATCCTTAGTTGTTATCATTCCGCTCATAAAAACCTTAATTTTTCTCAAAACAGCAGCATATTCTAACCGCAGACCGAGCCGTGCTGTTTGTGGCTTTCCGGAAATGCGGGCATCTCGCGAGAAAAGCTGGCAGTGTCGTTTCAGACTCCCCGTCAAGAGCGGTACTTCCTGAGAGGGCGGCTCGGCTACGATCTGTTGTTATTTTCCCACTCAGGAAAGGTAGGGGCAACCGGGCAAGCGAAAAGTGCCGTTAGCTGTGCCCTACGGCTAGCAGGCGCAAGCCGCCTCCGAGTGCAGAAGGTTTTTCCGTTGACTATTTTGTCCGTGAGAAGATCAGTCAGGTACTGTAGGGGCGGGTGACGCCAGAAATTTTTCCCGCGCAGTTCAGAATATTGATAAAACCGCCCCCCCGGCATCGGCAGCCCTTGTCTGAAAAATGTTGTAATGTTGGATTCCCTCACATTCTGGTATTTTTGGACTCCCGCACATCGGGTTAAGAACTACCGACCTTAACCGGTATTGGCAGCCTTTTAAATTCTACACCATCTTGCTTTTACTGATAAACGGTTTTGGTTAATTTTTGACATTTTTAACACAATTTTCGCATTTTAGGGGGGTGCTGGCGGCTGCACCCCTCTCACTCAAGAGACTGGTATCAAACTTTGGAAACAGAGAGCGCCCGCAGCTGTCGGTTGCGGTGAGACAGGGCTCTGGGTTGGAGTAAAGCTCTCAGCAGCAGCCACAGCGACTGTAAATCACCGGGCGTGTCCAGGCGCTTCCACTGACCGGCACGGCAGAATAGCATCTGCACCAACTGCCGGTACTGGGATTGGCTCACCCCCTCAAACGTCACCCGCACCGTGGGAAATTCCCCCTCGGTGCCGGTGTGAGAAATCCGCCCTTGCAGCGGCAATGCTTCTTCCATAATTTCCAGCTTCACCAAAAGCGGTTCGCCGGCATCTGTGGGAATACCCTTGGAAAGAAGCACTTCCACCCCCACTTCAGAAATGGCAGTCGTCACACCCCAAAAAGTCTGGCCGGCACAGTCTAGCCGCACGGTACGCCGCAAGTCAAACCACTGGGAAATTTCTGGGTTGGGTGCCTCGATCTGGCTGAGCAGGGCGACTGCAATTATCAGCAGGTTGTAAGCACTCCAAATCA
>JALOOK010000221.1 GCA_025454445.1 Oscillatoria sp. Prado101
ATTTAACGAACCGTTAGGATTGCCGTCCGAGCTGACTTCACCGGTGGCGGTGCAGTAGCGGAACAGGACTTGGCCATTATCCTCTAGGCCAGCCAGGGTATGGGCATCGGCGTAATAACGACCCTCACCGTGGGCAATCGGGAGCGAGATCGCCTGACCGGCGGTATAGGCGGAAGTCCAAGGCAAGTCGGTGCGCTCCACCTTGAGGGGAACCCGATCGCAGATAAAGTGCAAATCCCGATTGCGGATCAGCGCCCCGGGCAAAAGTCCCACCTCTGTCAGCACCTGAAAGCCATTGCAGATACCGAGGACTTTCTTGCCCTGGTTGGCGTGTTTGACCACCTCCTGCATGACTGGGGAAAAGCGGGCAATCGCGCCACAGCGCAGATAGTCGCCATAGCTGAAGCCACCCGGAAGCACCACCACATCAAGATCCGAAATATCCGTTTCCTGATGCCAGACCATGCGCGTTGGCAGGCCCAGCAGTCCTTGCGTGACCCAGGCCACGTCGCGATCGCAATTGGAACCCGGAAAAACAACAACCCCAAATTTCATAACCTTGGCATTGCAGATTAGAAAGATGATTTCACTAAATTAAATTACCTTCATCGAAACCCCCACTTCTTTCTCCCCCTCCCCGCAGGCGGGGAGGGGGCTGGGGGGTGGGGTTTTCCTCGCTTCCAGGAGGATCTTGCCTTCTGGGAGGTAGCTCCCAAGTGGCAGTCCGGGAACGAGAGAAGTGGTAATTTAGACTCCCGCCTCTACCGACGCAGCAATCTCAGTCAGCTCGAAGCGGTAATTTTCGATCACAGGATTGGCCAGTAGCTGGTCGCAGATCCTGTGCAGCCGCTCGCTCGCCTCTCCCTCATCGGCTGCACAGAGCGTCAGTTGAATATATTTACCGATGCGCACCCCCTCCACCTTCTCATAGCCCAGATGCTCGATCCCCGACTGGACAGCCGTGCCCACTGGGTCTAAGACCGAGGGGCGCAGAGTAACATATATTTGAGCCTGATATTTTTTGTCAATCACAGCAGATCCCTAAATTTTTTAGATAATGCTTATGACGCCGCAGACTCTCTCATTTTAAAGCTAGAGGGACAAATATTCGTCAGGCGGGCTGAAGAAAGCGGCATCAAGCAGCATGGATTATGGTTGTAACTTGAATTAAAGATATATAACACTGGCCATGAAAGTCAAACGCACCCGCAGTCAGGAACGGATTCTCAACCTGCTCAAGACAATCAAGCAAGCCGTTTCAGCGCAAGATATCTATGTAGAGCTGCGCAACCGCAACCAGGGGGTGGGTCTGGCCACCGTCTACCGCGCCTTGGAAGGCTTGAAACTGGAGGGGGTGGTTCAGGTGCGAACCTTGGCCAACGGCGAGTCCCTTTATAGCAGCGCCCAGGAAGACCAGCACCACCTCACTTGCCTGCAGTGCGGGACATCCACTCCGATTGACGAGTGTCCAGTCCACCAGCTAGAGAGCCAGCTGCAACAGTCTTATCATTTCAAAGTCTTCTATCACACTTTGGAGTTTTTTGGGCTGTGCGACCGCTGCCAGCTGGCCCAAGCTGCCGGGAAAAGTTAGGGGCGTCTGCGGTGCGGCTCTTAAAGCGGGGGAGATGGCATAGCGTTTCTCATCCTTTGTGAGGTACTGAGAAACCCGGTTTCTTTAAGAAACCGGGTTTCTGGGCCCTGAGAACCGCTCTAAATGATTTGTCATCCCCCTCACTTTTCTTTCCTTGGCGTCCGGGCGCGTCTTGGCGGTTTATTAAAAAAAATTTCCCCCCCATCAAATCCGCCTCAAAATGACGAGCTAGTCAGGTTTAACCTCCTCCGAGACAATTGAGCGGATGCCCTCAAACGTTGCCGGTATGCTGCGCGGGTCCATAAACATCACCTTGCTGCTGTCGCTGCTGCCAATCTTCATTCCCATTTCCAGATAATTCTGCGCCAGTAAAAACTGGAGCGCTTGGCGGGCGTTCGGATCTGACTGGAGCGTTTTGCCAATAATTTGCAGCGCCTCAGAAGTCGCTTGGGCTTTCAGGACTTGCTGCTGGCGTTCCGCTTGGGCTTTGAGGACGATCGTCTTTTGCTGCGCCTCCGCATCCAGAATAACAGCCTTCTGTCGGGCTTCCGCATCGAGAACTTGCGCCTCAGCTTTACCTTTGGCGCTGTTAATCGCCGATTCGCGATCCCCTTCCGAAGTCAGAATAGCAGCCCGCTTGCGCCGCTCCGCTGACATTTGCAATTCCATCGACTCCAGCACTGCTTTGGAAGGCACAATATCCCGCAGTTCCACCCGCGTCACCTTCACGCCCCAAGGATCGGTGGCGATGTCGAGATCCCGCAGCAGGATTTCATTGATTTGATCGCGAGCGGTAAAGGTTTCATCCAGCTCCAGTTTTCCCATTTCGGCGCGAATCTGGGTGAGTACCAAATTCACCATTGCTGACTGGAGATTTTCCACCTTGTAGTAGGCTTTTTCCATGTCTACGATCCGCCAGTAGACCACGGCGTCAGCGGTGATTGACACATTGTCGCGGGTGATGCACTGTTGTGGGGGAATGTCTAAGACTTTTTCGCGGATGGTTTGCTGGTAAACAACCCGGTCGAGGAAAGGGGTGACGAAATTCAGCCCAGGTTCCAGTTTTTTGCCGTTATATTTGCCCAATGTTTCTACCAAGGCTTCGTTACCTTGATTGATAATCTTGACGGAGCCGGTAAGTACAGAACCGCCGAATACCAGGAAGACGAGAAAAAAGAATGGCTCCACTTGTAACCTCCTGAATTAGATTTTTTTACAGGTTTATCTTAGGAATGCAGCAGGTGTTCTGGCACGACAATCAGCGTGGTGCCTTCCCGCCTGACGACGTAAACTTTTTGCTTGGGGGGAATGGCCAGTTTGTCATCTTCGCACCGAGCACGCCAGGAATTTCCTTCGTAAAGCACCCGACCGGCCTCACCGGGCAAAATTTCGGTCAGGGTTTCGGCTTCTTTGGAATCCTCAATCGCAGATACCTTGCGTTTTGGCAGCAGGCGGCGCGTTAGAATAACGCCTCCTGTGGAAAGCCCCATCCACAAGAAAACTTGCAAGCCAAACTGAATGGGGAATATCCAACAAATCAGCGAGACTGCAATGCAGCTCAGTCCCATTGTCAAGGCTGTAAACGCTGTTGGCACCGGCACTTCTATCAAGCAAAGCACCGACCCGGCTATCAACCATAACAGTGCGGGGCTTAATTGCAAGGTGCCGGCAAGGGGGACAGCGGAGAGTACCCCCCCGTCCAGGAACCAGATCGTCGCCGGTGTTTGTGGCATATTAACCTCCTGTTAAGCGCATCTACAAGGCTAGATTCCAGGCATTGCTATAGCGAGTCTAAATGATTTGCGCAACCGCTCTTAGCCCAGACCCTTGGTTTCTTAAAGAAACCGGGGGTCTGAAATTTACTTCTGCGGGCGCTTCCCCCATCAATCGAGGGCAGCTTTCTGTTAGCTGCGCAACAGTCCTTTATCCCAAGTCCGTCAAGCGTGCTTTTGACCCGCGATCGCTCGCCTTTAAACCCTGACCTACAGTTCCTCTATGCTAGCTTTCTTTTCACCGGCACCCCAATCTAATTTAAAAACTTTTATAAATCTTTACTCAATTTCACCTAAATAAGGTATAATAGCGACATTCTAACTTAAGAACTGCTGACGGGGACGCTAGATGTAACGTCTGTGCAGGAAGTAGTGGCCCCAAAAGGACGATCTGCCTCTATCCCGGGACGAGTGAAGGCGATTCCACCAGGGCAATCCAGCTTTGGGTGGCACAGCAGTCCCGACAGCCTTTGGGGGGCATCCGGTCAACCGGAAGCACCCCGCACCCGGTACGGGAGAGGGGGAGCTTGTGATGGTTTTAGCACCGAATAATGTGCGAATAAATAATAGTTAAATAGCAGTTCATATTTACTAAAATTATTTCCTAGAGAAAGTTATAGAAGGAATGAGCAGTTCAGAGCCACTTCTTTATTGCATAAATAGGGCCTGTGATAATCCGGGCAATGCCACAGGGGGGCAAGTCTGTGCCAGCTGCTCTACCCCGCTAGTATATCGCTATCTTTGGGCGGTTGGCCCAGAGGCTGCGGAGATGGCCACTGGCGAACTGATTAACGAGCGCTACTCGGTGGTGGCGCGGCAAATTTGGCTGGACACTAAACCTGCCGAGCCACCCTACGCCCCGGAAGAGCTGCCTGAGCCGATTTTGCCTTACCTGCGGCTGTACCCCCACAGGCTGCACGTTCCGGAGGTGTACGGTTTTGCGCGGTTGGGGGAGGAGCCGGAAACAGATATCCTGTTGCTGGAAAACGTGCCGGTCGATCCGGTGGGCAATCTCCACCCCTCGCTGGCGGAAGCGTGGCCAACTGCGCCGGCGGTGCGCCAGGTGTACTGGCTGTGGCAAATCCTGCAGCTGTGGGTGCCTCTGCTGGAACAGGGCGTGGTGGCGAGTCTGCTGATCCCGGACAATATTCGGGTGGAAGGGTGGCGGGTGTGGTTGCAGGAACTGTATGTTGAGGAATCGGGGAGCGGGAAATCGCTGACGCTTCCCCAGACGCGGCTGCCAGATTTGGCGCAGTGCTGGCTGACTTGGGTGTCTGGGTCGCAACCGGCGGTGGCCAAGCAACTGACAGCGATTTGCCAGCAAATGCGCCGCAGCACGGCAACGGTGGAGGGGATTGCCGAGCAGCTGAACCAGCTGCTGCTGGAACTGGCGGCGAAGCTGCCGCTGCGTTTGCGGGTGGCCAGTGGCACGGATACCGGCCCGATGCGCGAGCGCAATGAAGATTCTTGCTATCCCACGCCTGCAGATATCAAAGCCCGTTCGGCACCGCCCCACGATCTGCTGATCCCCTATCTGGCGATTGTCTGCGACGGCGTGGGCGGGCATGAGGGGGGCGAGGTGGCCAGCCAGTCGGCGGTCAGCGCCCTCAAGTCACTGACGCAAACCCTGCTGTTAGAAACTGCTGAATCGCAGGAAATCACCCCGCCAGAAATGGTGGCCAAGCAAATTGAGGAAAGCATCCGGGTGATTAATAACGCGATTGCCGCCCGTAATGACGCCGGGGGGCGGGAGGACCGGCAGCGCATGGGGACGACGCTGGTGATGGCGCTCCAGCTGCAGCAAACGCTGAGGGATTCTGATGGCCAGGAGCTGGGAAAAGCTCACGAGCTGTATGTGGCGCATGTGGGGGACAGTCGCGCCTACTGGATTACCAGCGATTACTGCCACCGGCTGACGGTAGACGACGATGTGGCCAGTCGCGAAGTCCGCTTGGGGCGCAGTCTGTACCGGCAGGCGCTGCAGCGAGCGGATGCCGGTGCCCTCACCCAAGCCTTGGGGACAAGAGATGCTGAATTCCTGCGCCCCAACATTCAGCGGTTTATTGTCGAAGAAGACGGCTTGCTGCTGCTGTGTTCCGACGGTTTGAGCGATAACGACTGGGTGGAACTGTCCTGGGCGAATTACGCACCGGCAGTCCTCAAGAATGAAATGCAGCTGGATGCTGCAGTTGAGGCGTTTATTAAAGTGGCCAACGAAAAAAATGGCTACGACAACGCAACGCTGGTGCTCTGCCAGTGCCGCCTTTCCCCAGAGCCGGTGGTGCTGTTCAAGGTAAAGCCCGCCCCCAAAGCGACAGCCCCTGCGACGCCGGAAGTAACCCTAGCGTCTGGGGAGCCGGTTTTCCAGGAGCCAAAGCCAAAGTCCGCCCCCAAAGCGACAGCCCCTGCGACGCCGGAAGTAACCCTAGCGTCTGGGGAGCCGGTTTTCCAGGAACCAAAGCCAAAGCCCGCCCCCCTAGTCACAACCCCTCCCATGTCGGAATTTTCCGAGGCGTCTAAAGCGCTGCTTTTCGAGGAACCGGCAGCCTCTGGGCCGGCACCGGCGGCCAAACCCCCGCTGAAGCCATCCCGCGAGTCAGCCCCTGTGCTGGGGCTGTTAGCCTTGTTGCTGATCAGCGGTGCGGTGGCCCTGTTTACCTGGTCGCAGCTCAACCCCCAGGGGTTCGGACAGGTGCGCGAGAAAGTTTTCCCCGGCAAATAGGCGAGCTGCCGCTGCCGCCTCTGTGCGAGGATGAAGAATTAAGAATCAAAGATGAGCATTTCTCCCTATTTTTCTATTTCTTCATCGCTCCATCTCCCCATCTTTGCCTCTCCGTGAGAAGATAGAAAAACTGTCAAGGCACGCCTTGGCGCTGTCGCACTGACAGTTTTTCTAGTTTATGGAGTGAGAGCACAGGGTTTTATTATGGAAGTAGGCGATCGCGTTCGCGTCAAAGAGTCTGTAGTTGTTTACCACCATCCCGACCATCGCAATCAGCCCTTTGATCTCAAGGGTCAAGAAGGAGAAATTGCAGCCATCATTGAAAAATGGCAAGGCAGACCCGTTAGCCCCAACCTGCCTTTTGAAGTCAAGTTTGGCAAAAAATTCAAAGCTCACTTTCAAAAAGGGGAGCTAGAACTCATCGAATAGGCGGCGGCGAGAATTTTTCCCGGAAAAATTTTACCGGCGTCCCCGGAGAAACCAGCCAAAGATATTGATATCTCCGCGCATTTTTTGCAACTCTTGCCGGTGGCGCTCAGCTGTTGAGTAGTACCACTGGCAGTAACTGTCAAAGTCTTGCCGGTGCTGAACTTCCCGGTAAAATTCGCGGGCGGTTTGGTGCGCTTCTAGAATTTCAATTTCCGGTTGGGGCGCGGGAGCGAGCCATCGCAAGTCGTTGAAGCTCATAACACTTTTTTCCTCCTGGCAGCGATGCCCGGATTGACAGGGTAGGGGATAAGCGGGTGTTTATAAAGAAAACGTGGTCGGCCACGGGGGGCCGCTTCTACAAACTGGGGGCGGCCACTATGCAGCCGCCCCTACAGGCCGTGTGCCATTACATATATAGGGGCGGGTTCACCCGAGATATTTGCTGGTAGCTTTGGATATCTGTAAACCTGCCCCTACCAGCAAAAGAAACCCGGTGAACTCCCGTCACGGCCTTAACAATTACTTTATAAACAGTCTCTAAGCTGGCAACAATCAGCTGAGGCGAGCCGACATCCTTCAATTCGGGCCGGTCGAAACCATCGACCTCCGACTTTCAGGCCGGCAGCCCGGATTGCTTACGCCTACGATAGCACAGAATCCCAAACCTCGCTGGTATGCCCGGAATCGCCGGTGCCATCCAGGCAGTCACGATGCTCCGGCACGAGCCGCTGCGCTACAACTGCGCACACCGCCACCGATGAAAATTGTCCCCAGGGCGGGGCGAGCACGGGGGCGCAAGCCCCTACAAGACTCCGTGGGGGGCACCGCCCCTACTGCCTGGGAACGCACATCTGGAGGATCTGCCGACTTTCAACGGAAACCCAGGTTATAGCAATATTTACTATAGTTAGGACAGTGCCACATCTGCGTATCCGTTGCGTTTATCTGCGGTTCAATATTTAAAACCGCAGATGAACACAGATGGACGCGGATAGGGTAACAGATGAATGTCCTAATCAATATGGCTACTGCTAT
>JALOOK010000222.1 GCA_025454445.1 Oscillatoria sp. Prado101
GCCTCGGCGGCCTCGACGATCTCGATGCCGGGAGTGTCGAGGTGGCCGGCCGCGACCTGGCGCGGCTGTCCGACGAGCAGCGCGGCGAACTGCGCAACCGAGCGCTCGGCTTCGTCTACCAGTTCCATCACCT
Source organism: Oscillatoria sp. Prado101 (assembly GCA_025454445.1). Lineage (GTDB taxonomy): Bacteria > Cyanobacteriota > Cyanobacteriia > Cyanobacteriales > Oscillatoriaceae > Oscillatoria. Next base: position 134 of record JALOOK010000222.1, read on the forward strand.
GCTGCCGGAGTTCACGGCGCTGGACAACGTGGCGATGCCGCTCTCGATCCGGCGCTTGCCGCTCGGGCAGGCGCGGGAGCAAGCGGCGCAGGCGCTGACCGCGGTCGGCCTGGCGGCGCGCCTCGACCATCATCCGGCCGAGCTGTCCGGCGGCGAGCGCCAGCGCACGGCGATCGCAAGGGCGATCGTCACCGGGCCGGACTGCGTGCTCGCCGACGAGCCGACCGGCAATCTCGATCGCGACACCGCGCGCGCGGTGTTCGACGTCCTCGTCTCGCTGGCGCGCAACCGCGGCACGGCGATCGTGATCGTGACCCACGACCCGGAACTCGCCGGCAAGTGCGACCGGGTGCTGCGCCTGCGGGACGGGCAACTGGCGCCTGCCTGACAGCCGCGCCTTTAGCATCTCGGTGCGCTACAGCCTCTCCCAACTCCCAGAAAATAACGGCTACCGCCCGCGCATTGCCGACGAGCGCGTGGGCTATTTCCTCACCGCCTACAAAGACTTCTCCAACGACAGCACAAAAGATCCGTTTGTGCGCTACATCAACCGCTGGCATCTGGAAAAGCAAGATCCCAGCGCCCCCCTGTCTCCCCCAAAACAGCCCATAGTCTTCTGGATTGAAAACACCGTGCCGGTGGAGTACCGCGACACCATCAAAGAAGGCGTCCTGATGTGGAACAAAGCTTTCGAGAAAGCCGGATTCCTCAATGCCATTGAAGTGCGGCAGATGCCGGATAAGGCCACCTGGGACCCAGCTGACGTGCGCTACAACAGCATCCGCTGGTCTAATTCCTTTGAAAGCTGGTTTGCTGCCATTGGCCCATCTCGCGTCAACCCGCTGACGGGGCAAATCTTGGATGCCGACATTATTGTCGATGGCAGCGTCGTGCGCTCCATGAAACAGGGGTTTCGCACCTTTGTCCAACCTCGCTCGACAACAGAAAAATCTTTACTGTGGCGGATCGCAGAAAACTACTGCCATCCCTACAGCTTGTCATCCCACACCGCCCAACACAGTGCCACTGAAAACACCGGCTCCCCCGAACAAACGAGCAGTCAAGCTTTTGTCCCCGCGCCACAGCAAATGCCGGTACAGGTGCGAGCTTTGCTGTCGCGCCTGATGGCAGCTTACGACCTCTGCCACGGCTTCCAATCCACCCAGAATTTCGCAATGGGAGCGCTCAACCTGTCCCTGATCCGCAACGCCGCACCCGACAGCCCCGAGATGAAAGAGTATGTCCGCCAGTATTTGCGGGAACTGATCGCCCATGAAGTGGGCCACACTCTCGGGCTGCGGCACAACTTCCACGGCAGTACCATGCTAATGCCAGAAGAGCTGAACAACACCGAAATTACCCGCACCCGGGGGCTGGTTGGCTCTGTGATGGACTACAACGGCGTCAACCTCGCCCCTGCCGGCCTCGGGCAGGGAGACTACCATACCACTCTGGTCGGTCCCTATGACGACTGGGCGATCGAGTACGGCTACGCGCCCGCACCGGCAGGCAATCCCCAAGCCGAGTCCCAGCTTTTGCAGGAGATTGCCCAGCGAGCTCCCCACCCCGAACTCGCCTACGCTACCGATGAGGACAGCGCTGATATTGACCCCGGTGCCAACACCTTTGACATGAGCGGCGACGTGCTGCGCTACTCCCAGCTGCAAATGGACTTAGCCCGCGAAATTTGGTCGCGCCTGGAACAGCGCCACCCAGCAACCGACGAAACTTACAGCGACATGCGCCAGATGTTTGACACGGTGTTGAGTTACTATTTCAGCCAAGCCATGCTCCTCACCAATTACATCGGCGGGCAATCTTTCCACCGCAACCGTCCGGGCGACCCCAACGGGCGATTGCCCTTTGAGCCAGTGCCGGTGGACAAACAGCGCCAAGCCCTGGCGGCGCTGCAAAAATATATCTTCGCTCAGGACGCTTTTCGCTTCTCGCCCCAACTGCTCAACAAACTGGCACCCGAGCGCTGGAGCGACTGGGGCAACACACCAACCTTCAGTCTCGACTATCCGATTCACAACCGGCTCTACTTCGTGCAGGGTCTGGTGCTGCGAATGCTCCTCGACGGCTATCGCCTGACTCGCCTGCGCGATATCGAGCTCAAGAGCTCCCCCGGACAGGCGCTGACGCTACCGGAACTCTTTGACAGCTTGGAATCCGGTATCTGGACAGAAGTCCTGCAAGCCGATGGCGATTCGGTGTCCATTTCCAGCGTCCGCCGCTCCCTGCAGCGCGATCACCTGGGGATTTTAATGTCAATGGTGCTGCGGACTTCCGATGTGCCTGAAGACGCCCGCACCCTGGCTTGGCAGGAGTTGCGCCAATTGCACAAGTCGATTGACAAGAAGCTGAGAAAACAGGGCAGAAACCTGGACGCCTACACGCGGGCTCACCTGGAAGAAACTCGCGATCGGATCGCCAAGACTCTCGACGCCGGGCTGCGCAGCAATTAATCGCTGCCGATGGAACCCGCCGCACTAGAGTAAGAAACCGGGTAACTCCGGCGAAACCCGGTTTCTGGGACAAGTAAGAAACCGGGTAACTCCGGCGAAACCCGGTTTCTGAGATTTCAACTAACTGCTCTTAGGATCTGGAATCGTAATATCGATAGATGTAACAGTGATGCCGCTTTTCAGACTCGTCAGGGGAGGCTGAATCTCAGCAGAATTGCCAACCACCAGCGTCACCATATTCTCCGGCTTCAGATAAGTTTTGGCAACTCGCTGCACGTCAGCAATAGTTGTATTTTCGATGCCCTTGCGGTACTCGAAGATGAAATTTTGCGGGTAGCCAAAGTATTCATATCGCATCAGGCGCGACAGGGTTTGAACGGGAGCGGCAAAATTGAAAATAAACGAGTTGAGCGAAGATTCTTTCGCCAAGGCTAACTCTTCAGGGGTAATCGGCTCAGTGCGGATGCGCTCAATTTCCGCGAGAATCGCCTTAATAAACGGCACTGTTGCCTCCGAACGGGTTTGGCCACCGGCAGTGAACGTGCCCGGGTAGTCATATCGGGGGCTCCAAACCCCATAAACCGAGTAAGCCAAACCCTGACGGGAGCGCACCTCATTAAACAGCCGCCCCCCAAACCCATTGAGGACATCATTGAGTACAGACAGCGCCGGATAGTCAGGACTGTTCAGCTGCCCGCCCAAATGGCCCATGAGCACAGAACTCTGAGTCAGTTGGGGCTGATTGACAAAGAACACCCCACCCCGCTTCTCCTGAGACACCGGCGGCAGGGGGGGAATGTCGGGATTTCCCTTTGGCCAAGAGCCAAACTTCTCTTGGATCAGCGCTCGCATCTTCTGGGTGTCGAAATCGCCGACAATCCCCAAAATCATATTATTCGGCTGGAAATACTGCCGGTAGAATTGCAGCAAATCCTGGCGGCTGACATTGCTAAGCGTGGCGTACTCAATCGTGCGAGCGTAGGGACTGGCACTGCCGTATAGGAGTTTCTGGAACTCCCGACTGGCAATATCACCGGGGTCATCATTGCGGCGGGCGATCGCACCGGCCCGCTGCTTCTTCGCCAGCGAAATCTTGTCCGGCGCGAAAGCCGGCTCGCGGATCACCTCAGCAAACAGCCCGAACACTTCTGGCAAATCCTCACTCAGAGCGCTAAAACTAGCGCTCCCCGAAGTCCCACTCACTGCAGTTTCCACAGAAGCCGCCCGCTGTTCCAGCAGCAGGTTGAGCTGATCGGCAGAGTGCTTTGCCGTGCCGCCGGTGCGCATCACCTCGCCCATAATATCAGCCAGACCCACCGAAGATGCCGGCTCAAACCGTTCGCCGGTGCGAAACAGAGCCGTACCGCTCACCAGGGGCAGCTCCCTGTCTTCCATCAGAAACACAGTCAGCCCGTTATCGAGCTGGTAGCGGGTGTAATCGGGGAGCTTAATCTCCGGCACCGGCGCAAACTGCAACTCAGTGTAGTGCTTCGCCGCCTCCCCTGCAGCCGGCTGCCCCACTTGCGAGACAAACAGCAGCACCAGCGCCAGCAACCCCGCCCACATAACCCTCTTCTCCTTAAAAAGCCGCAACCACTTCACAACCATTCCTCCCTCTGCGCCTTTGGCGTTCGTGCGGTTCATTTCTTACCCCTCCTTAGGCAAAAGCCGCCCGACAGTGCGGTTTGCCGGCTGGAAAGTGGCCCGAGCGACGCGCTGAATATCTGCCGGACTCACTGCAGCGCTCGCTTCCAGTTCCTTAAACAAGTTGCGCCAGCTGCCGGTTTTCACTTCATATTCCAGCAGCAGTTCCGCCATGCCATCATTGGAATCCAGCTGGCGCAGCAAACCGGCGCGGAACTGGTTTTTCACCCGGTCGAGTTCCTCAGAAGACACCGGCTCTGTTTTCAAGCGCTCAATTTCAAGATTGAGCGCCGCCGCCACTTCCTCTACGGTGTGGCCTGGAGCGGTAAGGGCGTAGAACAAAATCATATTGGGGTACTTGTCCCCGGGGAACCCGCTGAAGCCCTCTGCTGCCAGCGCCAGCTGCTTTTCTTCCACTAGCGACTTGTAGAGGCGAGAGGTGCGCCCATTGCTGAGGACAGCGGCAATCATTTCGTAGACGATGTGATCCGGGTGCTTCATGGCGGGCCGGTGGTATCCTTCCAGATACCACGGCTGGGAGGGCAAGCGCAGTGTCACTTCCCGCGTTTCCTTCTGGGGGGGCTCCACAACTGCCACATCCGGTGGTGCCGGTTTAGCTGGGTAGCGACCGAAGTAAATCTGGGCCAGCCGCTTCACCTCAGCTGGGCTGACATCGCCGACAATCGCCACGGTCAGGTTGTTGGGGACGTAGTGGGTGTCGAAAAACTTCTGAACATCTGGGCGCGTCAGATTTTCCAGGTCTTCGATGTAGCCAATCACGGGACGCTTGTAGGGGTGTGCCTGGTAAGCTTTGTCGAGAAACGCCTCGATCAGCTGGCCAACAGGGGAGTTGTCCGTGCGCAACCGCCGCTCTTCTATTACGACTTGTTTCTCTTTGTAAAATTCCCGAAACACTGGTTCGAGGAAACGCTCCGACTCCAGGGACATCCACAGCTCCAGCTTGTTGGAGGGGAAGCTGTAGAAGTAGCGGGTGGCGTCTGTGGAGGTATTGGCGTTGAGTCCGACGCCGCCGGAACGCTCCACAATCTGGCCGAATTCATTCTGTTTGGCGATGTTGGCGGCTTTCGCTTCCACTTTGCTGAACTCTGCCTGCAGGGAAGCGACTTCGGCTTTTTTGTTCGCCGCTTCAGCCGCCTCAATACGGGCGGCGAGTTCGTCGAGCTTCTCCAGGAGTGGTTGTTCGGCTTTGTAGTCTCGCGTGCCAATCCGCGCCGTGCCTTTGAAGGCTAGGTGTTCTAGGAAGTGAGCCACGCCGGTTTTGCCATCGGGTTCGTTAGCGCCGCCGACGTCAGCGTAGGTGAGAAAGGAAATCACCGGCGCTGTGTGCCGCTCTAGGACAATGAACTTCATGCCATTGTCGAGGCGAAACTCCGTCACCTGCTGGATCACCCGCTCCAGGTAGGGCTGGATGGACCCGGCGATGGCCAAGGGCGCTATGTTGCGGGCCAAACTGGGTGCCGGTGCTGCCACCCACCACAGCAGAACAGCTGCCAGAACTGTAACGGTGAGGCGTCGCCACCTCGCGGTTACAGGTGGCCGGTTGAGACGGCTGGCCGTGGGGAGCGCCAGCAATGGAGGGCGGTTTGGACTCATAAAATACAGATTCAAGCGGTGCTGTTTCCAGGATAAAAAATTATAAAGGGCCTTGCCTATTTTAAGAACAGCGATCGAGCTTAACGTTTGATTACAGTTTTGGAGATTGCCACTTTAGGCGTAGGACAATAACTCTACAAATTCTAATTCGCAACTATTAGTCTATTTCTATGCGTGTGTTTAACCGGCCCCCTCAGTCAGAAGCCCAGACGCGCACTCGCATTTTGCGCTCGGCGCAGCGGCTGTTCGCCCACAAGGGCTACGACGGCACCACCACCCGTGACTTGGCCAGTGCGGCTGGGGTGGCGGAAGGCACCCTATTTCGCCATTTTCCCAGTAAAAAGGCCATTTTGGTGGAGGTGGCAACTCAGGGATGGGTGGAAATTCTTACTGACTTGCTGACGGAACTGAGCGAAATGGGCAGCTATAAGGCTGTGGCGCAGGTGATGCGCCGGCGGATGCTGCACATGCAGCAGAATGTTGATATGATGCGCGTCTGTTTTCTCGAGGCCCAGTTCCACCCCGACTTGCGAGATCGCATTCAGGCGGAAGTGATTGGCAAAATGACGGATGTGGCTGAGGCGTTTTTCCAAACGGCGATGGAGCGCGGCGTTTACCGCCAAATGAACCCCCGGATTGTGGCGCAAGTCTTTTTGGGGATGTTTGCCGTGGCTGGTTTTAGCCACAGCACTCTTTTGGAGGAGGACACTTCCCCTCAAGCCATGCTGGAAATGGCAGAAGGACTGGCTGATATTTTCCTCAATGGGGTTTTGAAGAAGGATGGCGGGTGAAGGAGAAAGAACTAAGAGGAGTTGTCCCGGCGTTGCACAGCCTGCGGGATCAACCCCACCCCCCACCTCCCTTCCCGTGTGCGGGGAGGGGGAGGCAACAGGGGGTTAAAGCGCCTCGGAAAAATTTTCAATTATCCTTCTGCTGTGCAACGCCGTCTTGATCGCCGACTGCCAGATCTGCTCTGTAAAATTTGTTACAGCAAACGGGCTTGCTGAATCCACTGTTCGACTTCCCCGACAGGGGGGCAGAGGTCTCGGCGCTGCATGGTGGCTACTTGCAGTCGCAAAATTTGCTGGTGCAATCGCTGCGCCGGCATCTGAGCGAGCTGGGCTACAGAGCCAACACCGGCATGCAGCAACAGTCCGCAATATTGGCAGCCTACGCTGGGGATGCGAGCTAGCTCCGCCAGAACCACCCATTTATTAACGTGCTGAATGTGAGTCTGCAAGCGATTGGCTAGCGCCTGCCTGCTCGCTGGGGTGCCGGCTTTTCGCAGCAGTTGCCCAGTGGTGGCAATCCCGCACTCCTGCAGTTGGGATTTGTCTTCCGGTGTCAGTCCAGGCAGCCGCTCAATTGGCCAGTCCGCTGGCCCGATAGGGTTTCGATAGGTTTTCTCACAGTTTACCATAGGGTTTTGTCGATGTTTGCAACTGCCAAAATTTAGACTCTAAAATCTAAAATAACTGCACTCTATCTTGAGAGTAAAATAGACATTCTTAAGAACCGGTGCAGCCTGACATCAAGTTTGAGGCGTTGGGCATGGGGCATGGGGCATTGGGCATTGGTAACTCAATTGCCGCAGTTACAGGACACGATCCAAGCTCTCACACATATAAATTGCGCAATTATCATTTGTCGCCGATACTGGCACAAGCCT
>JALOOK010000563.1 GCA_025454445.1 Oscillatoria sp. Prado101
TTTGTAGTTGGGCTTTAGCCCAAAGTTTGTAGTTGGGCTTTAGCCCAAAGTTTGTAGTTGGGCTTTAGCCCAAAGTTTGTAGTTGGGCTTTAGCCCAAAATAGTAAAATATAAAATGGATCTCACCTTTTTCACCGATTACCTCGCAGCCAGCCTGCGCCTGTCAGTACCAATCGCTTTCGCCGCCTTAGGCGGGCTTTTCTCAGAACGATCTGGCGTCCTCAATATTGGGCTGGAAGGAATGATGCTAGCCGGCGCTTTTGCCAGCGCCGCTGCAGCTTTTTCCACCGGCAATGTTTGGCTGGGCGTTCTAGCCGCCCTCACTGCGGGAGGAATCGTTGGATTGCTTCACGCCTATCTCTGCGTGACGCTGCGAGTTGACCAATTAGTATCAGGATTGGCTCTCAATCTGGCATCTGCCGGTTTAACTTCCTTCTTGTCAAGACTCGTGTTTAGCAGTGGCAGCACCCAGCAACTTCCTGCTATTCCGACAGCCGGCATTCCCGCACTCAAAGATATCCCTATTATCGGTGCCCTACTCTTCAATCAAGACCCCCTGGTTTACTTTCTCTTTCTGCTAGTTCCCCTCAGCACCTACATTCTATTTCGCACCGGCATCGGTTTGTCCCTCAGAGCCGTTGGCGAGTACCCCCGCGCTGCTGACACCGCTGGAGTGTCAGTCGCCACTGTGCGCTATCTCAGCGTCACACTCAGCGGCTGTCTTTCCGGTTTTGGAGGCGCATATTTAGCCTTAGTTCACGTTAGATTCTTTACCGAAGAAATGAGCGCCGGCAAAGGCTTCATCGCACTCGCCGCCCTAATTTTTGGCCGGTGGCACCCTGCCGGTGCCGCCCTCGCCAGCTTGCTTTTCGGAGCCACAGAAGCCCTGCAGCTGCGCATTCAAGCCTTCAATCTCAACATCCCCTATCACTTATTAGTCATGTTGCCCTATTGCGTCGCGCTCCTAGCTCTCGTGGGATTAGTCGGCAAATCCACCCCCCCAGCCGCCCTTGGCATTGCTTATATTAAAGAAAGCCGCGACAATTAATAATAACCCAATTTGCTACCTACAAGTCTAAACATCCAGATGCCCCCAAACCCCCCTTAAAAAGGGGGGCGCAAGAGAATGTCCCCCCCTTTTTAAGGGGGGGCTAGGGGGGGATCTCACCTGACTCACTGGGAAATAGCAACTTGGGTTAATAATATCGCTTAATTGGTTGGAGAGAAGTCGGCGGAGCCGACAAACATGCTTTCCCAGCCTGAGGCTGGGAACGAGGGAACAAATATATCTCGTAGGACAGGCGTCTCGCCTGTCCCAATGTCCTATTTCGTCCCGTAAAGCCGGTCGCCGGCATCGCCAAGTCCGGGAATAATGTAACCGTGATCATCCAAACGCTCGTCAATCGCCGCCGTGTACACCGGCACATCCGGGTGCTGCTCGTGAAAATGCTCAATTCCCTCTGGCGCAGCCAGCAAACACACAAACTTAATTGAGCGGGGGTTTGTCTCTTTCAGCCGCTGAACCGCCGCCACTGCAGAATTGCCGGTGGCCATCATCGGATCTACCACTAAAACATCCCGATCCTCGATATCGTGGGGCACCTTAAAATAATACTCAATCACCACCAGTGTGGTGGGGTCGCGGTACAGTCCAATATGCCCGACTCGCGCCGAAGGAATCAGCTCCAGCATCCCGTCCAAAATCCCCTGTCCCGCCCGCATAATTGAGATAATTACCAGCTTCTTTTCCGCCGCCAGCATGGGAGCGAGCGTCTCTGCCATTGGCGTGTGAATCGTCTCGTACTTGACCGGCAAGTCTCGCGTTACCTCGTAAGCCAGCAGCATGCCAATTTCATTCAAAAGCGTGCGGAATTTCGCCGTGCTGGTTTCCGCTTTCCGCATCAGCGTCAGCTTGTGCAGAATTAAAGGATGGCTAATTACAGTTAGTTGGGCTGTCATTTACAAATTCCTTAATTAATTAATGAACCGCCATAGACGCGCGGCACCCTACGGGAATGCCTAAGGCATACGGCTTCCCGTAGGGTAGACGCCAAGGACGCCAAGAAGGAAGATTACGCAGATACAGAGGCTCGGAAGCATCCCATTTTTGTCATCCCCCTCACCCCCAACCCCTCTCCCACAAGGGGAGAGGGGAGAATTCTTTATTTTTCCTCCCTCTCCCTTCATGGGAGAGGGGGGTGAGGGGGTGAGGGTGACAATCTTTGCAAAAATTGGATGCTCCCAGAGCCTCCGCCTCCTTTCTCGTGTCCAGACACAAACCCCTCTAAAATACCGTCCCATCGCTATCAATCAGAATCGGGGGTGCGCCGCCAGCGCGTAACTCACCGGCAATTTTCCGACCGGCACTCCAAGTTCCCCCTTGCAATATCTTAACCAGCGGCAGTGCCTCCGCGCTCGCACCCAGCTGTTTGCGAATCAGCGCCCTCCACTCCACAATTATCTCCGATCCTGACAAGTGACGCACTTGCAAAACTGTCGGTTCCTTCACTTCCAGCAATCCTAAATCCACGCACAGCCCCCCGTTGCGATATTCCGGCAAACCCGTCAGCTCATCCAGCCCAGTGATTTCCAACCCCAGCTCCTCAAGTGGTTCCAAAAGCGAGTAAGTCAGCCACTGAGAAAGTTTGTGAAACGGCACATACTCAGCACCAGGATTCTCTCCTCGCAAAGCAGAATGAGGCCACACATCACCCAGATTAACACCGGCAATCGCAAATCTTCCCGGCCATATTTCGCCCAGTCCCTCCAAAACAGCCTTTAACACAGCCTTAGATTCCAGTTTGCCCTCTCTTGACTTCCCCAAAAGATAATTTACCAAATTGCCCGGGCGCAGATTATCATATCCAAATATTTCCGGATGGGTTGGCAACACTTGTCCCAATCGCTGCAGCAATTCCAGCCTGCCGGCAACCCCCACCAAAGGATTTGACTGACTCACTTGAAATCCCTGCACCAGCGCTGACTCAGTTAACCCCCGAAGTCCGCCGGCATCCGCCCGCACCGGCATCTCACTATTGCTGGAAAAAGTCCCATTACAAAACATCCGGAAACTCGCCACAGCCAGCCCTTCCGATCGCCGGTAAACTTGCCCTGTTTCCTGTTCGCAATACTGCCAGTCAGCACCCGCACCGGCATCCAGCAACACGCTAACAATTGCCAAATCAAACTTAACTTGCGCCCGCTCAACCGCACTCAAACCTGCTAGCGCCCCATCCAGCCCAGCTGTGCGCGGCACATCCCCAACCTCGAAATGCCGCCAGCGCGAATGGAAGGGAATATTCAAATCCGGATACTGTTCGTAAATCACTTGAATAACCCACCCCGCCACTGCTTCCAACCGGCTCAAACGAGGGCGAAAATAGCGGAGTTTATCCTCACATCCCAGAGTAAAGATTCGCTCGCAGCGCTCTCGAATAGCTGCCGGCGAGCGCAAATAAGCAATAGCCTCGTAATTTTCTTTCATTCAGTAATTCTCAACCCCTCCCTCCTCTCTTCCCTTGGCGCACAGGCGCGTCTTGGCGGTTAATAAAAAAACTCCCTTGTCACCGCTAAAGAAACCTGATTTCCTTTCCAAACCAGGTTTCTTCAGCACCTACTTACTCTAACCCGCGCCCCTGAATTTCGGAAAGCGCCACGCGGTCGGGCACCTCCCCTTCAGTGTAGTAACCAGCCGCCTTCTTGGCAGCAATTTCCACCTGCGCGTCAGGAGGAATCAACTCCTCTGGAATCGCGACTCGCTGAACCACCTCAATCCCCGACTGCACGATAGCATTATACTTCATATCGCTCATCGAAACCAGCCGGTCAATCTTGGCAATCCCCAGCCAGTGCAGGACATCCGGCATCAGTTCT
>JALOOK010000223.1 GCA_025454445.1 Oscillatoria sp. Prado101
CGGGCCAAATCCCGCAGCCGGCATCCCGAACCGCTAACCAGCAACCAGCCTCCAGAGAGCGCCGGCGCACTCACCGGCAAGTTTATCGAGCCGCGCCAGCGAAAACGGCTGTCCATCGCTGGCAGGGAAGGCAAAAACACCGAAATGTTGCCCGCTGCGCCTTCCGCCGCATTGATTTGGGCCATGCGCCGGCCCACATCGCCAATTTCCCAGAGACTTTCTTTGAGGCTGTGCATGATTCCCCTCCCACAAAACCGCTTACAGGGTGCGCCCTTGGGCGCACCCCACTGTTCATATCATGTCCGTTCCATTGACCGCAATTAGGCAGCGCAGGGATTGGCGGCAGTATGCAGTGTGATGCCATGCATGCGTGATGCCCCATACCCCATGCCCCATTCAGAGATATTGGCTCCACCGGACATGATATTAAAACCTAAGTTGCTACCTACAAATCTAAGCATCCAGATACCCCCTTTCCCCCCCTTAAAAAGGGGGGCGAAAGAGAATTCCCCCCCTTTTGTAGGGGCTGGCCCTTCCGCCCCGCCCCCGTGCCACGGTAGGTAGCAACTTGAGTTATTAAATGTGGATGCCGCACTCCGTCTTGCCGGTGCCGCGCCAGCGACCGGCTCGCTCGTCTTCGCCCTCGCCTACCGGCGTGGTAATCGGCTCATCCCCAATGCTGGCATAGCCTTGGTCGTGCAAAGGATTGTAAATCACACCGTACTCAGCCACATACGCCCAACTGTCCTTGCGCGTCCAGAACGCCAGGGGGTTGACTTTCAGGCGATTTTGTCCGTCAAGCTCAAACACCGGCATGTCGGCGCGAGTCACAGCTTGGTCGCGGCGGCGACCGGTGATCCAAGCAACAGTGTTCAGTTCCGCCAAACCCCGCTGTAGCGGCTCAATTTTGGTGACGTGGTGGAACTGGGCGATGTCTGTGTCCCACAGCGCCTCCCCGTAGCGGGCGGCAAACTCTTCCCGGGTGCTGGCTTCCAGAGTCTTGTAAGTCCGCAGATCGAAGTTATAGATATCCTTGGCCTTTTCTACCAGCTCCAGGGTTTGAGGGAAGTGGTACAGTGTGTCGAGGAAGACCACCGGCACCGGCACCGCCGGCTTGAGGTCGCGGTAGAGAATATCCGTAATCACGATATCATCCACATTAAAGGCACTGGTCTGCACCAGGCCGGTGGGGATATTCTCCTGACACCAAGCCAGAATTTCTCTAGGATGGGCTGAGGCGTATTTCTGGTTGAGCTCATCCAGGTTAAACTGGGAAGCTGCAACAGCAGTTGCTGCGGAATCGGTCATGGTAGCTTTACTCTGTATCCTGCATTTCTAGAATATCTGACTGGGGTATCTGTATAATCAAAAACATTATTAAGGCAGCGCGTATGACTGGGGCGAGGGGCAAAGTGTATCTGGTGGGTGCTGGGCCAGGAGATGTGGCCTACCTCACCGTGCGGGCGCAACAGCTGCTGGCGGAAGCCGAGGTGTTAGTCCACGACGCCCTCGTCAATCTGGGGGCGCTTCCGGAATCGCCCCTGTTGCAGCTGGTGCCGGCATCTGCAGAGGTGGTGGATGTGGGCAAGCGGGGAGGACAGCCGAGCACCCCCCAATCGGAAATTAACCTGCTGCTGGTGGGGCTGTGCAAAGCAGGCAAGCAAGTGGTGCGCCTCAAAAGCGGCGATCCCTTCATTTTTGGCCGCTGCGCCTCGGAAATCCAAGCGCTGATTGAAGCAGGCTGCGATTTTGAGGTGGTTCCGGGGATTTCCTCAGCCCTAGCCGCACCTTTGCTTGCCGGCATTCCCTTAACAGATCCCGCAATCAGCCGCTGCTTTGCTGTCGCCAGCGCTCACGACTTGGATGCCCTGGACTGGGAAACTCTAGTGCTAGTCGAGACTCTGGTGTTTTTGATGGGGGGGCGCAGCCTGAGTGAAATTGTCCGCATGTTGCACCGGCACGGGCTTCCCCCCAACACGAAAGTGGCGGTGATTCGTTGGGCGAGCCACCCCGAACAGCAAATCTGGACTGGCACTCTGTTTGATATTGTCCAGAAAACTGCCGGTCAGTCTCTCTCACCGGCAGTTATTGTCATTGGGCAAGTTGTCGGACTCCGCGACTTTTTGATACAGGACAGGCAGCCTGAATATAAAATCGAAAATCCAAAATCCAAAATGCCAAATCCCCAACAACCTTTATCCGGCAAAACTATCTTAGTCACCCGCTCCGCCGGTCAGTCCGGGGAATTCACCGAACGCTTGCACAGTGCCGGTGCTGCAGTTATCGAGATGCCCGCCATAGAAATCGGCCCCCCTTCCAGTTGGGAGCCTCTCGACAGCGCCATCTCCCGCTTGCAGGAGTTCAACTGGCTGATTCTGACTTCTACTAATGGTGTGGATTACTTTTTTGAGCGGCTGGCTGCCGGTGGCAAAGACGCCCGCGCCCTGGGAGGTGTGAAAATTGCCGTCGTGGGTGAAAAAACAGCTGCTAGCCTGCAACAGCGCTGTTTGCAGCCGGATTTTATCCCGCCCAATTTTGTGGCGGATGCAATGGTTGCTAATTTCCCAGAAAATGTGGCGGGGAAGAAGATTCTCTTTCCTCGGGTGGAAACCGGCGGACGGGAAGTTTTGGTAAAGGAATTAACCGGACAGGGAGCGGAAGTGGTGGAGGTGCCGGCATACGAGTCCCGGTGCCCGGAGGCGATCGCACCGGCAGCCTGGGAAGCATTGCAGCGGCGAACGGTGGATGTTATTACTTTTGCCAGTTCCAAGACGGTGAAAAACTTTTACCTGCTGGTAGAGGGTGCCGGTGCGGGGGCTGATGGTGTTGCGCCATTGGTTGCGCCACTGCTAGAGGGCGTCTGTCTGGCTTCGATAGGCCCACAAACTTCTAAAACCTGCAGGGAAATGTTGGGGCGGGTGGATGTGGAAGCGAGGGAGTATACGCTGGAAGGGTTAACGCAAGCGATTGTTGAGTGGGCGGGTACGGATTAGCAGGAAGAACCCCACCCCCCCCAACCCCCTCCCCGCCTGCGGGGAGGGGGAGAAAGAGGTGAGAATTTCGATGAAGCCCCTGCCGAGTTTCTCCATCGCACACTAATCTGAGAACCGCTATATAACTTAAGTTGCTACTTACAAGTGAGTCAGACGAGATCCCCCCCTAGCCCCCCCTAAAAAAGGGGGGGACATCCTGAAAGCCCCCCTTTTTAAGGGGGGTTTGGGGGGATCTGGATGCTTGGGCTTGTAGGTAGCAACTTGGATTATATAGCGCAAATTAAATGCGCAACAGTTTATTGATCGGGCTGCACTTTTTGCCGCAGGCAGAAACCTACTGAGTCAGATGCCCAGTGATGCCAATTCGGTACGCTGTTGCGAATGGCGCGATCCGCCACATCGAGTTTGACCACATAACCGCAAGGTGCCATGTCTTTTGTATTTAGAGTCCAGCTGTTACCGCCAGGAGGGGGTGCGGGTTCCGGCGGTGCCGGTGCTGTCTGCACAGTGCCGCCTGTGGGGTTCAGCTGTCCCGCCGGTGCGGCGAAGGGCAAGCTGTACAGGCTGAAGCTGCCGAAGTAGGGATCGCGAGCCACAAAACTGCCATTTATCTCAATTCCTGTGACGAAATCTTTGCAGTCCCCGCCACTGTTAATGTGAATGCGAACATCTTCTACGCCACTGTTCTTGAGTTGAATAATCTGGGTAGCGATTTCTGACTCGCCTTCAATCTCTAGCTTAATTTCCCACTTTTCATCCCCAGCAGTGTCCCACCACGCCAGCACCATGTCCGGGTTCTGGAACAACGTTTCGTAGGTGAAAAAGCCGTCTGGAGTCACAGGAGTCTTGCTGTAAGCTGACCCGAACATGGGCTGGACTGTTATCGTGTTGGCAACCGTCGTCCAAATTGCTTCACTTTGCTTGCGCACTTGGATGCGGTATTTGTAGGCGGGGAATGACGGGCCAGTAATCACTACTCGGTCGGCAAAAGGACATGGCCGGTCGTAGCTATCCGCTGGCAAGCCGTTCTCAAATGTCGCCCCAGGCGCAGTTAAGCCGGTTGCGCTGTCAATTTTATCGACGTAAATGCCGCCTATGCGGTATAAAATAGGTTTAACTTTTTCTATCACCGGCCCCGGTTTGATTTGCACATGGGCGTCCAGCCGGTTGCCCCAGTATTTGAGGTCGTCTGGATCGGTGGTGGAGGGTGGCACAGCCCAGGAGAGAACGGCACGCACGCGAGCGATTTTTGGCAAATTGCAGGGGCGGCGGTGATAGGTGAGGTCAACCGGCAAAATAGCAGAGTAGCACAAACCTTCAGCAGGAATATTCGCAATGTCGTGAACGTTTACAGTCACTGTTCCCAGATAAGTCCACTGACAAGTGTTGTCCCAGTCAGCCCAGAAGGCGATGTGCTCCAAGCTGCCTGGAGTGCACAAATCTCCGGAATAGCCGGTGGGGCGTTTGATGCGGAAGGTTGCCACTAACCTTTCCAGATGGTAGTCTAATCCCAAACATTTCAGTTGTTCGTAGCTGACGTTAGCTTGGGTGTTGTTTAAGGCGGCGGCGGCTTCTTGCCAGTTGAGGTTTAAAGACTGCCACTCGGCAATTTTGTCTGGCACCGCTTGCGAATTGAATGCAGGCAATGCGAGTGTCGTATAAATGTCACTCAGTCCGAAGCGATGGGGTTCGACTAAGGTTTTTCCTTCGGTTTGAGCGGTGATGCCGGTGTTTCCGCCCCCATACAGTTTAGCTAGATCCGCCAGTGCGAATGGCGGCGGGTCAGGGAGGGGAAAAGGTATGAGTTTAACCGGCTCATATTCGGGCGGCAATTTAATTTCTTGCCCGATTAGGGCGCTGAGCTCGGCAATCAGGTCGATCAGGATCTTTTTGCGAGGTTTGATCTGGATATGGCATTCCAGCACATTGCCCCACACCGGCAGCTGATTGGGATTGGTACTCGGCACCGCATTCCAAGATAGCACGGCGCGAACCAGTGGCAGCACCGACTTCCGGCACCAGTTGGTTTTGGGAGCGATTTTGAGAGTTACTGTATAGGTAAGAGGTTTATTGAGTTTGCCGGCGCAGTCGAGTAGGTTGGGAATGTCGTGGACGTTCACACCCACTACCCCTGCGTCTTCCCAACCGCTTCCGTAATTGAGGAAAAAGCGCACATATTCGGTTGAACCGGCTCCGCACAAGCCCCCGCCGTAGCCAGATGGGAGTTTGAGGGCAATGGTAGCTTCCAGCAAGTTTTTATCTGGGTTAAAGCCAATGCAGGTCAGTTCCTCGTAAGTCGTGTTGCCGGTAATTTGTGTTACCGCTTCGTAGGGACTGTCGAGGAGATTGCCAAAGTAGTTGGGGTTGCTCAGCAGGAGCGTCTTAAATTGCTGGCGCTCCTTCTGGAATGTGCTGTCATCCGTAATATTTACTTGAATAACTATCTCTGTTTCTCCTATATCGGCATTCCAAATAACCGAATCCTCGGCAGTTATGATCGGATGGCCATCCTGAAATATTTTGAAAAAAATGTCCGGTTGCCGGTCAAAAAACAGCTCCTGGAAATAAGATTCATCAAAGTCTATCTGGAAGTGTCCGCTCTCATCAGTGATAGCAGCGCCCAGCAGGTCATTGCAGAACAGGTCTTTGTCCCACGCTTCGACTCGCAGCCCAGCGACCCCCTGGAACTCCGAGTCAATAGCGACGCCGCATATACGAAAGGTTGTCATAGTTATGGGTTAATTTTTGAATAAAGATGTTGCTGTCTTTAGGTGTAACACCTGGAAGAAGCTCGTTACCAGTCGCTTTTTATAGGGGCGCTCACTTGTGGTAACTCATTTGAGCGACCGTCACTCCTTCGACAGACGATATAGCGCGTCTAAATCATTCGTGTAAATTTCAGAACCCCGGTTTCTTAAAGAAACCGGGGTTCTGGGCAGTTGGGCTTTAGCTCAAAAGTTTGTAGTTGGGCTTTAGCCCTGACAGGGTTGCGGCGAATTGAACAAAGCCTGTTTGTTGCGCACCGGCACCTGGAAGTGCCAGGAGTTTAACCGGGGGAGGATAAGAAGAAGGCTGTCTGGGGTTGGGTATCATTGCTTGTTTACCGCTACCCTCAACCAGAAGCAAGCGACGCCGGGGGAAAAAGAGGGTGGAAAGAGCGCCGCCTCCTTTGTCCAGCCAGCATCGGGGCGGCTGAAGAAATGGTAAAATGGGAAAAATCGGGGAGCGTCTGAAAGCGGAATTTTCCACAGAGCGTGCGAATCTCTTTTTTAGGAAAAATCCACAAAACCAGGATTTAGAGCCTTTTTCGTCTGGGAACTACAGGCACTACGCGCCACGGTGAGAGGGAGAAAGTTATGAGTCGGAATTTTTGTCGCTGTCATGCGATTAAGCGGTGTGCTGCGGGGCTGGGCGCATTGCTGGGACTGAGCTTCTCGGCGGCGGGGATAGCCCTGCCGGTTCCAGATGCCAGGGAGCCGGTTGCTGCGCCGGTGATTTCGCCGGTTCGTGAGGGAGAGCCAGCACTCAGCAAAACTGACTGCGAGCGGGGTTTAGAGCTGCTGAAGCGGGGAGATTTTCAGGAAGCGCGGGAGGCATTCAGCCAAGTTATTAAGAAAAATCTCAGCGACGCGGCGGCTTATTTGCAGCGGGGGAATAGCAACTACGCCCTCCGCGAGTATGAAGCAGCCCTGAAAGATTACAGCTCGGCAATCGAGCTCAATCCCAACGACGCGGATGCCTACTACAGGCGGGGAAATGCCTATTACGCCTCGGGTAAATATGCCCTTGCGGTGGCAGATTTCACTGAGTCGGTGCGGCGCAATCCGGAAAGAGCCGACACCTACTACCGGCGGGGTAACGCTGATTACGCTTTGAAAGACTACAGGGCGGCACTGGCGGATTACACCGAGGGCCCAGACAAAGCCTGGGAGCATCTGTGCGGATTGGGATTGCGTGCGGCACCTGGCGAGAAGTTTATGATGGGCGTACAACGACGATTGATATCGATCTCTCGGCCCTGGCAGGCCAAACAGTTCAGTTCTCGCTGGGGGTACGTAACAATGGCGCTCCCGGCACAGCGAATGCCTTCTGGTTTGTACCCCGCATCGAGACGGTTGCTCCCCAATCTAGCCAGGTAATGGTGTGGAGCCAGCAGGGGGGAGCCCAAAACGTGTGTGAACAGCTGCGCATCAACCTGACGGGAGTATTGGAGGGTGTCGCCAACGCCCGCTCCTGTAAAGGTGCCGGGCAGGATTTGGGCAGCAGCAGCCTGACAAGCAGCGAGCTGGACCAGCTTTTAGCCTGGGTGGCGCAATTGGCATCCTTTGACGCCGAGCTGTTCACCGCCGATGCAGGCGGCCCGCTGACATCCTATCTGACTTTTAGCGGTATTGGTAGCAGCGACGCCCAAAATCAGGACATTACCGCCATGCAGAACTATGCAGAAGCGATTTTCAACAGGATTACCCGCTAGCGGGCTAGATTCCCTCTGGCAGCTCCTC
>JALOOK010000224.1 GCA_025454445.1 Oscillatoria sp. Prado101
TCTACCAGCTTCACCTCGGTGGCATTCAAGAATGGAGACTGCTTGAGAGTTAGCATAAAATCATTCACTTCGTCAAACGATGTCGCTGTGCCTGAAAGCTGAATCTTTTGTTTAAATAATTCCCAGTTTACCTGTGCTGGTGGCGGGCCCGGTGGGGGGGCCGGTGGTGGTGGGGCACCGCCTGCTGGAGCACCGCCTGCTGGAGCACCGCCTGCTGGTGTTGGGCTGGGGGTTGGGGTTGCGGTTGGGGCTGGTTTTGGCGCTGCGGCGGCTGCTTTCTTGGCTTCTTCGTCTAGTGCTACCGTCTGCTGTATGCTGCTCACTTGCACCCCAGAGGGAACCCGTTCGCGGATATCCTGGAAAATCGCGGATACCGGCTTGATTGAGGTGTTGAACAGCGTAGCCAATCCCTGAGTTTGGGCCTTAATTTGATCGGCCTCGGCTTGGATGGCTTTAATTGCCTGATCCTTAGTCGTCAAACCGTTTAACTCACTGTTCAGACCGTCCAGCTTTTGCTGCAATTCTTGATTTTTACTCTGGGCCATGAACCAGAAACCGCCCACCACTGCCGGTAGGAACACGCCAACCGCCACCCCCGCAAACAGGGGTATGGGGTCGGGCCGACCGCCCGGGCCAACCTGCGGTTTGGGGGGTTTTACTTCGGGCTTGTAGCCGGGGCGGTCATTGAGAAAATTAATCTCGACGCTGTACATTGCCTTACACCTCCCGCAGTCCTAAACCTAATACAACCCCTAATCCCGCTCGCTGTGCCGGGGTCATTTCATCGCCCACTTCCACAGACAGGCTTTCCACTGGATCTACCGCAGAAGTGGGCATGCTCAACCGCTGCATAAAAAACTCATCCAGCTGTCCCAACGCCGAGCCCGGCCCTGCCAGCAGCAGCTGGGCCACTTCTAACTCTTCGCTCTGATTGAGATAGAAGTCAATCGAGCGGCGGATTTCATCCGCTAGCTCCCCTAATATTTTCAGCATGGCAGCCGTCCCCGGGTTAGTTCCTCCCATTGTACCCAGTCCTGAGGTGTCTGCCGGCGTCACGGGAATAGTCATCCCCGCCAGCAGGTCGGTATTTCTCGTAGGCGGCAAGTTCATCGCTTTCGAGAGGGCGGCCTGAATTTGGTAGGTGCCGATAGAAATCGTGCGAGAAAACTGCGGGATTCCCTCCACCACAATCGCAATTTCTGTGCTGTCAAACTGGATATCTGCAATCACGGCAGCCTCTTGCGGTGTGAACTGCTCTAGTTGCTGTCGAATCGTCCGCAGCAGGGCAAAACTCGTCACCTCTATGACATCGAGCGCTAACCCAGCTTCTTTAAAAATATTTATATAGATATCGGTAATTTCTTTGCGGGTGGCAACCAAGAGCACCTGCACCTTCTCAATACCATCTTCATCCACAAACAGCCCCATTTTTTGGAAGTCCACATCCGCTTCCTCGCGGGGGAATGGCAAATACAGCCCCGCTTCCTGGTTCATATAATCCCGCATATCTTGATCGTTGAGTTCCGCCGGCACCGGAATCAAGCGCACCACGGCTTCTTTGCCCGGAATCGCCGTAGCCACCTGCTTGAGCTTGATTTTGTGCTCTGCCAGCGTTTCCACGATCAGGTTGGCCACTGCCGCCGCGTCAGTAATCTGGCCTTCTTGAAAGATGCCCTCTGGAACCTCCACAGAGATAAAGGTGGCCAATTTGTAGCCCTGACCGTGCTTGCGCAGCTGGGCGATATTCAGCCTGTCCGGAGCGATCTCCACAGCGATCCCTTGCTTTTTTTTGGCAAATAGTTTTTTTAAGGCGTTAACCACGGCTTTGTCCCTTGAGAAATATCAGGGTGGCTTGGGCGGACTGAAAATATCAAGATTTTGCGCATTTAATTTGCTATATCCATCTCTTACCCATCGCCTACCAGCTTTATATAATATCTCTATCTGCTATGGTGACTTTCTTAACAAAGCAAATTAAAAGCATAACAGCTTAAACGCAGGCATCAGTCAGGGGGCTGGCGGATTGCGCCCCTCAGGGGTGGGCGGTATCTCAATCTTACCCAGTTTAACCGGTCAGCTATCTCCAGCAGCCGCTGCTTGCGCTCTGGCGTGCCAGATCCCATCTCGACTGGGGGGAACACCCAGCTGTTTCTGGCGGTGGTGAGGCCCATTCCGGTAGCCCCTATCTCGTTATAGTAAAGTCTCTACTACTCCTACGACACCAACATGGAAGGCGCGATCGCATAATGAGCAAAATTAAAACCTGGAGACGGTTTGCAATCTTTGGCCTGTTGGGGTTTGTCCTAGCTTGGGCCGTCAGCTGCACCCCGGCACCTGGCCCCGGACAGCAGGCATCCGGGCGTCAAGAAGTTGAATTCTGGACGATGCAGCTGCAGCCGCAATTTACAGACTACTTCAACAGCCTGATCGCCAATTTTGAATCAGAGAACCCAAACATCAAGGTGCGCTGGGTGGACGTGCCCTGGTCGGCAATGGAAACCAAGATCCTGGCAGCGGTTTCCGCCAAAACCGCCCCTGACGTTGTCAACCTCAACCCCAACTTCGCCTCCCTCCTGGCAGGGCGCAATGCTTGGCTGTATCTCGATTCTAAGGTGCCAGCCACCGTTCGCGACCAGTATTTGCCAAATATTTGGAAAGCCAGCACCCTTGATGGCCAAAGCTTTGGAATCCCCTGGTATCTCACCACTCGGATCGCCATTTACAACACCCAAATCCTCCAGCAAGCCGGCATCACCTCCCCACCGGCCACTTACGCTGAATTGGCTGAGGCAGCCAAGCAAATTAAACAAAAAACCGGCAAATATGCCTTTTTCGTGACCTTTGTCCCCGAAGATTCCGCAGAAGTGCTGGAATCTTTGGTGCAAATGGGCGTACAGCTGGTAGACGCCCAAGGCAAGGCGGCGTTTAACACCCCCGAAGGCAAGGCGGCGTTTCAATATTGGGTAGACCTCTACAAAAATGGCCTGCTGCCCAAGGAAGCCCTCACCCAAGGGCACCGGCGTGCCATTGAACTCTACCAAGCCGGTGAGATCGCCTTCCTCAATTCTGGCCCGCAATTCTTCAAGACCATTGCCCAAAACGCACCGGCTGTCGCCCAGGTTTCCGCCGCCGCCCCAGAAATCACCGGCCCTACCGGCAAGAAAAATGTGGCCGTGATGAACCTGGCCATCCCGCAGAGCACCGACCAGCCAGACGCCGCCCTCAAATTTGCCCTGTTTGTCACTAACGACAAAAACCAGCTGGCCTTTGCCAAAGCCGCCAATGTCCTCCCCTCTACCAAGGAAGCCCTGAAAGACAGCTTTTTCACGGCACCGGCACAGCCGACCCCCGTGGACAAGGCCCGTGTCGTCAGTGCCAGCCAGCTGAAAGACGCAGAGGTTTTAATCCCAGCTATGAAGGATATCAACGAGTTGCAAAAAATCATTTACGACAATTTGCAGGCTGCCATGCTGGATGAAAAAACCGTCGATCAAGCCGTTGCCGGTGCCGCTGATACCTGGAATAAACGCTAGTTCTGAACAGGCGGGACGCCCCTCCTACGTCTTGATGGGGACAGGCGTCCCGCCTGTCCTACGCCTTGAGATTCAAGAAATGCCCAATCAAATACAGCGAACCGCACAAAACGGTTAAATTGTCAAGAGTTTCGGCAGCCGCCTGCAAACCGGCTTCCAGATCGGCAAAACACCGGCAATCCGCCAACTCTGGGCAAATGCCGCTGGCAACAGCAGCCAGTTCTTCCGGCGCAGCGGAATTGGGATCGGGCACCGGCACCAGAAACAGCCGGTCTTGCGGTCGCAGCAATGCCTTAAACATGCCGGCCCGATCCTTACTGGCCAGTATCCCCATCACCCAGGTCACCGCACCGGCATCCAGAGAATCCACATACCGGCGCAGCGCCCCAGCAGAAGCTTGATTGTGGGCACCGTCCACCAGCAGCTGCCGGTTGCGCCAAGTCACCCACTGCAAGCGTCCAGGCCAGCGAGTTTTGGCCATCCCCGCCGCGATCGTCCCGTCAGAAATCTCCCACCCCTGCAGGCGCAAAATTTGCAAAACGGCCATCGCTAGCGCCGAATTGCCAAGCTGGATATCTCCCTCCAATGGCAAAGGATACTCAATCCCCTGGTAAGACGCCCATCTGGGGTGTTCCTCTGAGAGAGACGCCGGAGAGGGCCACACCGCCGGACAGCCCAGTTCCGCAATCCGTTTTTCCACCACCGCCCGCGCTTCCGGTGGCAGCTGTCCCACCACTGCAGGGCACCCGGACTTGAGGATGCCGGCTTTCTCACCGGCAATGTCCGCTAAAGTAGGGCCGAGGACTTGCCAGTGTTCCCAGCTAATGGAAGTAATCACGCTCACCAAGGGACTATCGCACACATTTGTCGCATCCAGGCGTCCCCCCAACCCCACTTCTATCACCGCCACATCCACCTGCTGTTGGGCAAAATATAGCCACGCCGCTGCAGTTATCACTTCAAACTGGGTCGGTGAGGGTTCGTCGGGTTCGATGGCCTCTTGCACTTCCAGCAGCAACTGCTGCAACTGTGCCGGTGAAATCGGCTGTTCATTCAGACAAATGCGTTCAGTCCAGTCCACAAGATGAGGAGAAATGTAACGTCCTGTGCGATAGCCGGCTTCTGTGAGCACTGCAGACAGATAGGCGCACACGGAACCCTTGCCATTCGTCCCAGCCACATGGATAACCGGCACTGAGGAGTGCGGGTTGCCCAACTTGGCCAACAGCTGCCTGCTCCTCTCCAACCCTGGACGGACGCCAAAATGTTCAAATTTTTTGAGAATAGTGTCGGTGTTCACAATCTTTGATTTTACTCATATCTAGCAATCGAGTCAAGTCTTCTTCTGAAGCCAGAATAATACCAATTTGGGATTTGGGATTTGGGATTTGGGATTTGGGATTTCGCCTTTTAAAAGGCGGCAGCAAAGGATTTTCCCCCACACAAAATACTGACCGCCCGCTCCCTCATATTAGTGAGGGAGCGCCGCTCCCTCACTAATGTGAAGTGCGGTTATGTCGAGGCTGTATTAGCCTGCCGGTGCTACCGCGCCAACGATCGCCATCTTGGCATTGAGGTTGATTGGAGTGGGTTTCAGTTGCAATAAGTAGGCCCCAGAAACCCGGAAGGGAGCGCGGCGGGACGCATAATTTTCCCGCTAAACCATGACAATAACCCAATTTATTGTGGCTTCATTTTTTATTTATAAATCAGCTCTCAGCGCAACGCCATACCGACACTCAGGCGGGGCCAACCGCCGCATCCAGCTTGGCCATGCCGGTGCCGCCCGCCGCTGACAAGCCTCGCCGGCACCCGGGGGCGGGGACACCCCCAAAAGTTACCTCTTTTCTGGGCCTAGCGGGAATTTTTTATCCAAAAAAGTTACAAAAACTCCTTGACAAACTTGTGTTGTGTGAGCTAGTCTTGGATAGCATTTTAGGGGGTTAAGGGATTAAGGGATGCCTTTAAGAGCAAAGGAAACTTTGTTACTGATTGTACAGAAATGCGGGTTTTTCCTGATCTGGTGTCACAAAAAGTAACAAATCTTTAATAAAAAAGCCAATCGGTAGGGGGAGTTAGGGTCAGGAGTCCCTTGACAAAACTCTGGCCTCGCAGCCAAAATGGATGGATAATGTGGGACGCTGTTCGCAGGGGACTGTTTTGCCGCTGTTACGGGGGCATTCAGGCTGCTGTTCTTAGGAAATTTTTGTCGGATAAGTTTTTCCCAAATGGCCACAGTGATTCCTGACCCAGAGCGCAGTTCAAGTAGGGCGAGTTGATAAATTTCTGCTCTCACCGGTTTTCTATACCTTGGGGAAAACCGCTCTGTGCGGGGGCGGATTGATAATACCAAGTTTATAGGTTTCTGGGATTACTTGATTACTTGACTGACTCGAACGCAGGGTGCGGTTCCGGAGGAATAGCACCCTACAAGCTATCCCTTTAGTACCACCTTATTTACCCGATCCAAAATCCCCAGCAACCAGATGTAACGCTTGAGAAACACGATTTTAGAACCGCTGTCACGGTTAGTTAATTCTGCCTACAGAAAGACCGTAAACTATTTGGAGGCTTGCAGCTATGTTCTTTTCTCTACCCGGTTTAAGTGTTAGCCCTTTTTCACAGAAATCCTTGGCGAGTGGCAAGTCTAAAACTATTTTAATAGTAGAAGACAATCCTGATGAGCAACAGCTCATAGAAGCTTTGTTTAGCATTAGCGACTTAGACCTATCTCTGAAATTTGCAGCGAATGGAGAGGAAGCGGTAAACTACCTTAGGGGTCTAAAACCCTACCAAGACCCCCTATCTCTTCCGGCACTGATTTTGACTGATATGATCATGCCTTTTAGGGATGGTATAAGTTTTCTGGCCTGGATAAGGCTACAGCCGGAACTGAATGGGATACCCGTGATTGTGATTAGTAGCACTGGAAATCTTGCAGAAAGAGCGCGGGCAGAACAATTGGGCGTAAACTATTACTTTGTCAAGCCGGTGGATTTGAATAAGCTCATATTTTTAATTAAAGCAATCTTAGTGTACTTGCGGGAAGACAAATAGTTAGAAGCCAAGGGCTTGAGGGATGGGGGAGAGTCCCATCCCTCCCGGAGCCGCCTAGCCGCCAACTTGGCTTCGCTCACCCTTCAGGCGGATTTACTGCCACGTCCATCTGCGCTTTGGTTTGTTCCTCAGCGATTTCAGCCCTTGCCTCTGCCACCAGGTCCTCAAAAACCTCGCCGGCTTCTGCAAAAACCCCTTTGCTCTTTTCATAGAGGGCAATGCCGCCTTTGATAGCCGCCTTAGCTATCGGTTTTCCGAAACCGGCAACAACGGGAAGCAGGACAACCGCACCGATCCCCGCTACAAGACCCACTGGGCCAAACTCTTCAAAGACATTCCCGATTTTCAATGCCATGAAACATTTTCCTCCCGCATCCCTGCAGACGATAACTTAAGGATAGATCGCGCAACCGTAACAGCCAACTTCACACAGCTGTTGGAGAGATAGAACCCTATCCTCTGACGGATATCGCACCGGCATCTCTCAACCCTGAGATCAAGGCGTCCGCCGGCGGTTGGCCAGCCCTCAAACCCCGCACAGTGGAGCGAAAAGTTTGCCACAGGCACAACCAGAAATTAACTTCCTCTGCGACAGAGAGCTCGGATGCCGGCAGTGAGTCGGTTGCCCTCTCTGTCTCCATGCTAGCCGCACTGAGAGCCGGCTCACAAGGTGCCCGTTCGATTTCTATTTCAGCCGCACTGATAACCAGTAGAGATTCCACCGGCGCACTGTTTGCCGGTGCCACCTCCAGTTGCGCCTCCCCCACCGGCACTGAGTGCGGGCACACTTCCACCGGCGCACTGTTTGCCGGTGCCGCCTCGATTTCCGCGCCACCGGCGCCTGGAGATTCCACCGGCGCACTGTTTGCCGGTTCGGTTTCCAGTTGCGCCTCCCCC
>JALOOK010000225.1 GCA_025454445.1 Oscillatoria sp. Prado101
TGTGTGGAATCTGCGGGAACCACACACTTCGTCACCAATGGCTCTAAATTGTGAGTGACGAAGTGTGTGGAATCTGCGGGAACCACACACTTCGTCACCGATGAAGCTAACCTAACTGCCTACTGCTATATCAACTGCAAACCCTAACAAGTAGGAGTAGGGTGCGTTCCGCCCAAGCAGAACTCACCCTACCTATCTTGGCGGTTAAATATTACCCCCCCGCCGCAAAAGCGAGCGCAACTTCTGCAGCGGATTTTGACTGTTTCGCGGCTTCAACTCCCGCAACCGCCGGCGCAATTGCTGGTGATTCACCGGCTCCCCCGCATAGCGCCAGCGCACATAAGCATCAGAAATCTCATCAATCACCGCAGCCGTTGCCGGTGGGGCGTGCCGGTGCGACTCCCGGGCGTACTCCAAAGGCGTCTGCGCCGGGTGCTTGCGCAACCCCTGAGTTGCCAAAACCCCCAGCATTTGCTGGTAAACACCCTCCATTGCCGGCAGCTTACCCAGCCACCGGCGGTAGCGCCAAACCCGCCACTGATTCCAGCCCAGCCAGCCCAGAAAGCCCAGACAAATCGCCAAAATCAAGCCGGTGAAAAGCCCCAGCCACCCCCGGAACAGCAAATTCCAAAACCAGGCAAAAACCCCGAAAACAAAAGAAGCGATCGCACCAAACACCGTATTAAACAAACCGGCAACCGGCGAAGGCAGCCAGCCCGCCACCCACCGCCAAAACTGCCGCACCACACTAAACGGTTCGTAATCCTCAATCGACGGCGGAACCACATCATGTCCCGGAATCGGGTCAAAAG
The DNA here is from genome assembly GCA_025454445.1 of Oscillatoria sp. Prado101. GTDB lineage: Bacteria > Cyanobacteriota > Cyanobacteriia > Cyanobacteriales > Oscillatoriaceae > Oscillatoria. The sequence goes on from JALOOK010000225.1 coordinate 813, forward strand.
CAAACCAGCCGTGCTCCGGGAAATACACCTCCGCCATCGCATAAGCGTCCGTATTGCGGACAACATAGTAGCCGGTGAACGGATTGAACTGTCCTGGAGCGTAGCCCACCACCAGCCGCGCCGGAATGCCAATCGAACGCAGCATCACCGTCAGAACAGTAGAGAAGTGATCGGGATAGCCCCCCTTATATTTAAACAGGAAAGCTTCCACCAAATCTTCCTTCTCTCCCAAAAACGGGATCTCTTCCACAGTGTAGTGCTGCTTCAGATATTGAGCCAGATAGATAGCCTTTTCGTAGGCAGAGGTCAGTTCTTTTTGCGGCGCTCTCGCCACCTGTTGCTTCGCGTAATTGGCTAAAATTTGCTCAGTGAGCTGCCGCACTCTCTCCGCAGTTTTCGGAGGGACTTGCAAGTAGTGGTTCTGGATTTCCTTGTAATTGCGGACAGTCTTGGGAGACACCGGCGGCGCTTTGCCCAACAGAGTGCGGTTGCGGTAGGGAACCTGAGAGACCACCGTATATGTGATCCCCTCCGCCAGCCCCACCGGCGCTCGCAAACCCCCCTCCGCATCCACCGCTATTTTCGGCGTCGGGAAGTAAAGTTGCCACGGCTGAGCCAGAGCGGGAATCAAATTAGGCATATCCGAGACAGCCGTAAACGTCTGGATAACCTCCCGCGTGCGGCTGGCGGTTGGTTCCGGCGTCAGCCAAAATTGGTAAGACCACGAGGGGCGCTCCTTCGTTTCAGCTTGCTCATTGCGGGTTATCTCCCAACCCTGGCCGGTGTAGCGGTCAAACGCCAGCACGCGCCAAAAACCCTCCGCCTGAGAGCGCACCCGCATCACGACCCTGGGTTTCATTTGCCCCCGCAGGTTCATATTCATGCGGGTGTTAAAGCCGTAGTAAAACGTATCGTCAACTGCACCTGGCCCCTCTTCTGGAGTGCCCGACGAGCCGGTGCCGTTTTCCCCCTCAGTTCCGCCTTGTCCACCGCGAGGATTGAAAATGCGGCTGCTGTCAAAATCCCCCTGGATATCTATGGGAGCGCTCACCGGAAAAGTCCGCAACTGGTAGCCAGGAAAGCGGGGCAGCAGAGCAAAGATCCCCAGCCCTATTACCACAACTACGGTAAAAAGTAAAGCGTAAAAACCCAAAAAGTTTTGAGTTTCTTTTTTCTTAGTTCTTAGTTCTTGGTGTTTGGTTCTTGCTGCTAGCAGTCCCAGGCGCGAGCGGTAATCCAGAACCAAAGTTGGCAGCGCGAGCGCCAAAAATAGCAGCAACAAAGGGCCGAAAGCGAGCGTCTGAGAGAGAGTGCCCGCGACGCCCAGAAGAATCAGCCCAATCACCATAGAATAGCCCAAATCCTTGCGGCGGGGCAAGTCAAAGCTGTGGAGCACTTGGACTTGGATAAGCAGCTCAGCCAAGACGATGCGGGTGTCATTCGTAGCGTCCCTAACCGAAGCGAAAAGCCCTTGGAAAAAGAACGCCAGCGCCACCAGCATGCCAATAGCCAGCAAGAACTTCACCGGCACATTGCGTTCCCGACGCCGGTGCCAGCTCCAAATCCCCCCAACAATACTTAGCGGCACAGCCCACCAGCTCAGCTGAGTCTCTGCCGCAATATCAGTGGCCACAATCCCAACAATAACCAGGGCCTGCACGAGCACCCGCAGCCAGATAGACTCCTCTGGCACAGGTCGGGGCAGCTCCTCGAGGCGCTGCCACAACTGACCTATAACGGGTGCGGAACGCAGTTGCCGAATCCCAGACGACGAATTAGACATAAGAGAGCTTCGAGAGCGATTAGCTATCCGCTTTGTGTCTATTGTCGGTCGTCTGCCGGTCAGCTGTCAGGTTTTCTGCGGGCTGTCCAATGCCCCATGCCCCATGCCCAGTACCTATGGCTTAGGGCAGATGGCAAACACCAGAGGTTTCTGGTCTTTGTTGTGGAACCGGACTTCTAGAGAGTAAGTCTGATCTGGTTGTGGGTCGAATATTTCCACGCTCAGACAGCCCTCATCCGGGCGCTGTGACGTTGCTCGGGTTTCGCCGCAGCGCATGTCCAAGCTGCCGCCGCAGGGCAAGTGGCACTGAACCCGCAGCCGGGGAAACTCAACCCCAGACTGGTATTCCGCCTCCAGATCCAGCATGCCGGCGGCAGTCAGCCACTGCCGGTGTTTGCGCGGCTGGCCAGGCGAGACATCCACCGTCAGAGAGCCAATAATATCCTGCGCCGCCAGCAGCGACAGAACCATTTGCTGGCGGGGAGTCGCGGCTTCGTAGCTGCTGGGCAAATCAGTCTGAGCGAGGAGAGACGCCAAATTGCGAGGTTCCTGTCTGCCCCGCTGAGCCTCCGCCCACCTGAGCACCAGCCCAGTAACCTCATTGAGCGTTTGCGGCTGGCCCGGAAACAGGGCCTCCACCGCCCGGACTAATTTAGCTCCCTGTCGCAGGGAGGATTGCACCAAGTCCTGGCACCGCTCTAGAAGTTGGACTAAAACGGGTTCGGGAACCGGGACCGGCAGATTGAGGGAAAGGAACTGGGGAGTCCAGAGCGGCTGGGGAACTTTCTCCTCCAAGAGGTAGTCTGGATATTCAGACACATCACTTTCCCAGGGGAACAGCGGTGGCTTCCGCTGGATCTCAGTTTTGACTCGACGCTTCAGGAGCGCATAAAAACGATCTTGCACGGCAGGTATTTCTCCCAGTTTGAGTTGTTGACCGCCTTGAGCCGGGGGGAAAGCCTCCGACGCGCAGTGACTGGAGAGCGTCGGACTCTCCTCCTCCGAATCAAGGGGGTCTGTGTCAGCCAACTCCAGGTCATCCACCCCGTCACCATCCGCATCAGTACCGGGACTGGAAGGTTCTCCATCCCGGGATGAGGCGTTTGTGGGGGGGTCCTGTAAAAGCCAAGCGAACAAACTTTGTAGCGCTTCTGAATCGTTATTCATTGGTAGATGTACCCTCTCCGGACACTAAACGATTGCGAATCTCCCAGGCTTGCTCGAGCAGCTTAAACCACCGTTTCTGCACTTGGTTAAGTGTGCAGCCCAAAGCTTGTGCGATCGCTGCATCGGGCAGTCCTTGCTGTTTTAACCGTAACAATTCTGACTGGCTGGGGCCAATTTTGGATTGCAATTCTTGCCACTGCTGGGGCATCAGGCCGAGGTTGTGTTCCAAATCCGCTTCCAGCCACTGGTGGACGAGTTCCCAGCGGTGGCGGAGCGCAAACCGAATCAGGTGGTATTTGAAGCGCTGCTGCAAATAGTCCCGTTGGCGGGGAGTCAAGCCTAGAATCGCCTCAATTTCCGGAGCCGACAAATCTTGCAAGCGCAGGGCGAAGTAGTCGGCACAGTCGCTTTGTTGGTTCGCTTCCAGGTAGGCGATCAGTTCTTTAATCACCTCAGAGCGCAGATCGTCTACCATCAGCTCGGGTTCCAGGGCCACCATCTGCTCCCGCACCTGCTGCACGGAGGTGTCATTCCAAGTCTGGTCTGACTCCATACCCGCTCCCTCAGCCGCCTGCTCCATATCCACCGCCGTTTCCGGGGGTTGCTGTTGGGAGAAGGTTTGGGCCCGCAGAACAATCAGCTGCTGGCTGCGGTTGCCCCGCAGGGGGATGCGCCGCTTGCCGTAGCGCTCCGAGAAGGCCATATATTCGGCCAGTTCCAGCAGGGTTTGGGGAGTGTATTTGGCGCTCAGCTGGGCTTCCCGCCGAAAGGCGTTTAAGGATTCTAGGTAAAACTGCTGGAGAAAATCTTCAATCAGGAGCAGGCGAGCTTGATAGCTCGACTGTGCCTGGGGAGGGGTGATATAACGGTAAACGATGGCGCTCAGGGTGCTGTGCAGTTCTATCCGCCCCTGCCGGTAACCCAGTCTGTAATAATTGAGACATTGCTGCAGCCGGTGCCGTGCCAGGGTTGTCGCCCACGCTTCCACCTCTCCGGAAGCTTGAATGCGCTTGCTTTCCCTGCAGATGCGGGTTACTTCTGCGGCGATCCGGGTCGCCACGTCCCGGCAGTTCTGTTCGGTGGCCCGAGTTGACTGCCTGAGTTCATTATATAGCAACTGAAATATTGCTTCCACGCCAAAGCAGCTCTCCCTTATGATGGTTACGTTTAAGTGCATTCCCATCGCCCGATATGCTACAATTAAGCAGTTGAGCGGGGACAGTAAATTGAAAATTTGAGTTTTAGAGTTTAGATTTTAGATGGCTGTACCGCTCCACTCAAAATAGAAGATTATCTTAAGATTGAGATGGATTTAGACCGGCAGATTCAAGCCCTGATTGAAAGTGCGCCCCGAGATGGAACGACGCCTAAGATTGTGGCCGCGATCGCACCCGTACTGAAAACCCTCGCAGGCCAACTGCGCCATTCCGAGTATTACATCCTGCAAACCCTGGACCGCGACTGGGTTGTGACTACTTTAAGCAATCGGGCCAAACCCAAGGTCGAGAAAAAAGTGATTTATGCTTACCCCACCCGCAAAGACGCAGCTGCGGCAGGTTATGCTCCCCAAAACCCTCAACTGATTGCTTCCCCGATTCCCGTGACCCACATTTTATTTCAAATGGTGGCCCTGGACACGGTTGACAGCATCGTTTTCTTTGAGACATCCGGCAATCTGGAAGTCGGGACCGAAGTCCGGCGGTCAGATGTGCAAAATCTGATTCAAAGCCAGTTGCAACAACTTTTGCCACCCCAGGCACGCCGTCCCGGGAATCTGCCCCCTGATATTGCCTGAGTTTGGATTGGTATGAAGGCGGAACGGTGAAAGATGAATCAAACCATTCCTCCACTCGTCTTCCTCCTTCCCCCTTTAATACAGTCGGCTCAGCACGTAGTCAGCCAAATTAATTAGCGCCTGGCGGGATTCGCAGGGGGGTAACTTGGAGATGTGCTGCACCGCCAGCCCTGCGTGGTGGGCGGCTAATTCGCGGGAGCGATCGATGCCCTTGCTTTCTATGACAGATGCGATCGCTTCCTCGAAATCACCCTCTTGGGAGAACTCTCGCTCGATCAGGGCTTCTAAGTAGGGCTTTTCTTCCAGGGCAAACAGCACCGGCGCTGTCAGATTGCCACTTTTGAGATCCGATCCCGCCGGTTTGCCCAAGGTTTCGGTAGAGCCGGTGAAGTCGAGTATATCATCCACTACTTGGAAGGCCAGCCCGAGATTGCGCCCGTAGCTGTATAAATCAACGGCCAGTTCGGCAGGGACTTCACTGAGGATACCGGCAGCCTTGGCGCTGTTGGCGAGCAAAGATGCCGTTTTGTAGTAACTCTTCTCCAGGTAAGCCTCGATGGACAAGCTGCTGTCAAATCGGTTCAGCCCCTGCTGAATTTCCCCTTCCGCCAGATCCATGATCACCTCTGACAAAAGTTTGACTACCTCCAGGTTATCCAGATTGGCTAAGTACCAGGAAGACTGGGCAAATAAGAAATCACCGGCCAAGACGGCCACTCGGTTGCCAAAGCTGCTGTGCACGGTTGGAATCCCCCGGCGGAGTTCCGATTCATCGACTACATCATCGTGCACCAAGCTCGCCGTGTGGATCATTTCCGTAATCTCGGCCAGCCGCCGGTGCCGGGGGGTAATTTCCCCATCCCGCACCGTCGCTCGCGATATCAGCAGGACAATTGCTGGCCTCAGCCGTTTTCCCGCAGATCCGAATAGGTGTTCTGCTGCTGCGAACAGGATGGGGTGACGAGCGCTTACGAGCTTTTTCAAGTTTTCTGTCAACACCCGCAAGTCTTCTTCAACCGGGTAAAAGAGGGAAGTTGCTGAGGTCATGGATGGGCCGACTCAGGCGTTAGTTAAGAAAGTTTACATATATTGCCTTTATTTTAAGCTAACCGTCTCGGATAGGAAAGGTTTGTTTGAGGCTGGGAACGTCCAACTCCAGCTGGGCAGGACAATTTCAAAGGCTCACCCCCTGTCGCCGGTGCCCTTTATCCCCACCGCCACCCAATGCTGCCCACCCCCGCAAGTCTCTGGCAGACCTGGCCAAAAGAGCCGGTGCCGGCTGTCTCTTGCCTTTGATTCAGACTGTGGGCCAAGGGCGCGACGCACTTTCTTCCCCTGCCGCACAGCGGTTGTTCCTTCACTCTAGCCGTCGAGAGCCTTTCCCACCCATATTATCCCTCTTTTGTCAAACAAGGGTGAAAGCCTGATCTGTCGTTGCCTGAAATGGCGCAAATTCGTCAAATAGCCCCCAAATGACAGCAGAGGGTGATAGCAGTAACCACTTAGGTTAAGACATGGGCATGATCGCCAGAACGCATGATCGCATGATCGCCAGAACGCATGATCGCATGATCGCCAGAACGCATGATCGCATGATCGCCAGAACGCATGATCGCCAGAACGCATGTTTCTGTGAGTCTTTCCCATTTCTGGGGCCTGGGGATTAATGTCCATGCCCAATATGATCTGCTCCTATACCATCCCGCAATCGTCCCAGCCACCCTCTGATTGGCCCCAGTGGGGGAAGATGGCCCTTGGGCGCTCGTCTGCCTGCAAAAATTTGCCTTAACCCTCTTGACTAGCTGTTATTCCTGGAGCTATATTTATCCATAAGCTAGATTACTGCAAAAAAAAAGGCCCCTGGTGCAACGGACAAGTTGTCCCAGAGGTCAACAAAAATAAGTACTATCTTAACATG
>JALOOK010000226.1:0-1088 GCA_025454445.1 Oscillatoria sp. Prado101
AATTATGGTAGTCTTGAGACTGGTCTGTCATATTAAAGTCGCCGGCGGCAATAACTGGCAGCGTTTCTTGCTGGAGTCGCCCCACTAAATCTTTAATTTCTGCCGAACGCTCTGCGTACTCGTAAGCGGGTACTGTCAGAAAAGGCAAAACTTTATGGGGGCGAATCCAGGGCGAGGTTATGGAAATATTATAAACAACCACGTCTTGCCGGTTAATTTGGATAACTGACCGGTGCTGAACTTCTCGATGACCGGCAAGGTGTATAATTTCGGAAGACTGGATAGGGTATTTGCTGAGAATAGCCGATGGCGGCTGACCAAATTGGTACGGGTAGGATGCTTTTAGCCAGACAAAAGCTCTTTGGGTGTGTTTGAGAACTATTTCTTGCAAAAGAATGATATCGGGTTGTTCCTGCTGTATGAGCTCAGCCAAATTTTCCGAGCTGGTTTTATACCAGCCGCAGTTTAGAGACAAAACCTTGATGCTTGGCTCACCACTCATGGGAGAAGGCTGGGGAGAAAAATAGGTGAGGTGCAGCCAACCCAGCAGCCAGAGGCAAGCCACAGATGAAACAATCGCGAACCAGCGTTTCTTTATGATAAAAAATGCTAGAATGGGCAGGAGGAAAATAGGAAAGAAAATCCAAGGAACCAAAGTGCCGGCCAAAGCAACCGGCCACAGCCTGTCCCAAAATATTAGTCTGAGAATGAGATAGCCGGCAATCAGTGCTGAGTAAGCGTAAGCGAGTATTTCAGCAGCCAGCTGCAAAAGCCGGGAAAGCTTAATTATAGCCATTAGTCTGTCCTTGATTGAAAACATCTTCATCAGTATAACATGACCGGAGCGTTAATAACGCAATTTCCTAACTATTCTCTTATTCCGCGCAGGCGTACTTTGTTTGTCTAGCCGCGAATTCCATTCGCCCGGAGCTTAAATAGACACCAATTACCTTATTTATAAGCCCTTTAATTTAATGATACTGTTGGCGAATCCGTGAGGGTTAGGGGCGGGTTTATCGGCGTTGTATCTATGTAGCACAGGTTGTGGGTGAACCCGCCCCTACATGTTTTAACCGCCCAGTTAGGGG
>JALOOK010000226.1:1123-8596 GCA_025454445.1 Oscillatoria sp. Prado101
TTTAACCGCCCAGTTAGGGGCGGGTTTATCGGCGTTGTATCTATGTAGCACAGGTTGTGGGTGAACCCGCCCCTACATGTTTTAACCGCCCAGTTAGGGGCGGGTTTATCGGCGTTGTATCTATGTAGCACAGGTTGTGGGTGAACCCGCCCCTACATTCGTGCAGATTCCGGTTGCATCTGTAGTTCTGCTCCCACCGGCAGATGTTCTGAACCGATTGTCGGGAAAACCTTAGCTGATTTTGCCCCCCAGTGCGGAGAGTACCAAACATAGTCAAGCTTGACCAAGGGAAAGTTCAATTCACCCTTTAACTTTTGATTAAATAAATTCAGATTCCATCCTGAAGGCCAAGTAAAGCCCAAACCCCATCCTGCTGTTCGGAAAGCATCTCGCACAACGGTTTTTAACTCATGGTAGTCTTGAGACTGTTCTGTAAAATTAAAGTCGCCGGCGGCAATAACCGGAAGCGTTTCTTTCTGGAGCCGGCGCACTAAATCTTTAATTTGTTTCGGGCGTTCGGGGTAATCGTAAACGGGTATTGTGAGGAAAGGCAAAATTTTCTGCTTGCGAATCCACGGGGGTGTGGTTGAAATGTTATAAAGCACTACATCTTGCTGGTTGATTTCGATAATAGCTCGTTCCTGTGGTTCCTTACCAGCGCCCAGGTGTAACCCTTGAAAAGAGCGAATGGGATATCTGCTCAGTATGACGTGGTATTCGCGCCCCCGGTGGTGCGGGTATAATGCTGCCAACTTAGAGAAGACTGTTTCTGTGTCCTTACCGCCAATTTCTTGCAAACAAATGAGGTCTGGTTTTTCCGACTGAATTAGCTTAATTAAAGGTTCTGGTGATTTGGTATGCCAGCCGAAGTTTGCAGAAAACACCTTAACGCTGAGCGGCGAGTTACTAATATTAGCCGGCTGGGGAGAAAAGTAGGTGAGGTGCAGCCAACCAAGCAGCCAGATGCAAGCCACAGATGAAACAATTGCGAACCAGCGTTTCTTTATGACAAAAAATGCTAAAATTGGCAATAGGAAAATTGGCAATAAAATCCAAGGTACAAAATCCCCGGCAAAACCAACCTGCCACAGACTGTCCCAAAATATCAGTCGGAGAATCAGATAGCTGGCAATTAGTGCTGAGTAGGTGTAAGCGAGCAGTTGAGCAATTAGCTGAAAAAATCGGTAAAGCTTAATCATAGCGATATCTGCAATAGTTTCCTCGTTTAGGACATGGGCATGGGGCATTGGGCATGGGGCATGGGGCATGGGGCATTGGACATCATCGCATTATTATAACTCAAGTTGCTACCTACAAGTTTAAGCATCTAGATCCCCCCAAACCCCCCCTAAAAAAGGGGGGTTTTGAGTATTTCCCCCCGTTTTTAAGGGGGGAAGGGGGGGGATCTGACCTGACTCACTGGTAAGTAGCAACTTGGGTTATTATAGGCATAACACTTATCTCTTATCCACTGCCCTGCTCTTTTAATTTATACAGATTTCAGGCTGTAAACAGTGATTTAAATCTCAATGATAAGTGAATATACTCACCGAGGGTTTGTGATACATATCACAAGTAGGGTGCGTGATAGAGGTTAAGCTGTTTTGCTTTTAATTTGTTTTCCCTTTAAAGGAGGCGGAGCCTCCAGAAGCGCGTTCCCAGGCGGAGCCTGGGAACGAGAGTATAGCGGCGATCGCGCACCGGAATCCTTCAAAATTCAAAAGGTTGCGACGCCAGCATTGCTTCTGCAGCCTCAGCCGGCACCGGCTTGGCGAAGAAATAGCCCTGAGCGTATTCGCAGCCGAGCTCTCGCAGCACAGCCAGCTGCTGGGAGGTTTCCACACCTTCTGCAATCACATCCATCCCCAAATTGTGAGCGAGCGTCACAATTGCCCGCACAATCTCCACATATTCGCTTCCCGACTCCAGCCGGCTGACAAAGGAGCGGTCAACCTTCAACGTATTAGTGGGAAAGCGGTGCAAATAACTCAAAGAAGAATAGCCGGTGCCGAAATCATCAATCCCCAACTGAACATTCAGCGCTTTCAGCTGCGACAGCATAGCCAGCGCCGAGTCGATATCATCCATCACCACACTTTCCGTAATTTCCAACTTCAAACAGCTGGCATCCAACCCCGTATTTTGTAGCGTTTGTTCAATTTCCGCAATCAAATCTGCGTGAGCAAACTGTTTTCCTGAAAGATTGACGCTGACGCTCAGCGCTTGCTGGGAGTGAGGTTCTGCACCAAGTTCCCCAGCTTCCCCAGAAAATTGCTCATGCCACTGGCACATCTGCCGGCAAGCTTCGCGCATCACCAGCGCTCCTAGCGGCACAATCAGTCCCGTTTCTTCCGCCACCGGAATAAACTCCCCCGGGAAAACCATACCCCGCTGGGGGTGCTTCCAGCGCACCAGCGCCTCAAAACCGACAATTTTTCCACTTGACAAAGATACAAAAGGCTGGTAAAAAACCACAAACTCTTGGCGCTCAATTGCCCGCCGCAGGTCAGCCTCCAGGAGCAAGCGCCCCGCCGCACCGGCATGCATAGCCGCCTCGAACACCTGATAGCGCCCGCGCCCCTGCGTCCGAGCGCGATACATGGCCGTTTGGGCGTTGCGCAGCAAGTCTGGGGCGTCAGCGCTCGCGCCCACAGCAATGCCGGTGCTGGCGCTAATAAACACGTCTTGTCCGCTGTGGTGAAAAGGTCGCTCCAACTCCCCGCGCAGGCGTTCGGCAAAACCAGTCGCCGCGCTTGCATCCTTAATATCCCTGAGGAAAATAGCGAACTCATCCCCCCCAACCCGCGCCACTGCACCGGCACCCCGCACGCACTCGTGCAGGCGCTTGGCAATCGCCACCAGCAGATCGTCGCCGCGTTTGTCTCCGAGAGTGCCACTCACTGCGCCGAAGCGATCCAAATCCAGAAACAGCACAGCACAGGAATCATCCTTCACCCTGCTAGCGCGAACCTGTTGCGCGGCTAGCAGCTGGATCAACTTGGCCCGGTTGGGCAAGCCGGTCAGGGAGTCGTAAAAGGTGTGATCGCGGAATTTGCCCCAGCGCACACCGGCACCCCCCGCCACAAATGCCAAAACCGGCGACACCACCGGCACCCACCCCCCGAGAAAAAACAAGCTCGTGCAGGTGGCCAACAACACCGTCACACCGGCACCCGCGCCGATTGCCAGCTGCAGGGGGTGACGCAGCAGCAGCACCAGCACGCCGCCGGCAAGCGCCGACACCCCTATCCAGAGGGCTTCCAGCCATTCTGGCCAGAACCAAAACAGGGGGCGCTCGCCGGTGACGGCATCTAGAAGTTGGCTCACCATCTGAGCGTGAATCAAAACCCCAGGCATCTTGGCGATTTCCCGATCGCCGGCGCTGTAGGGAGTCAAGTACAGGTCTTTGAGACTGGACGCGCTAGTGCCCACGAGCACGATCTTGTCTCTCACCCAGTCCGGGTTGAGATCGCCGTTCAAAACCTGGCTGAGGGTGACAATTCGCGCCACATCGCCGCCACAGCGGTAATTCAGGAGGATCTGGTATCCTCGGGCGTCAGCACCGGCATACCCGCCATAATTGGCCTCTAAGGGCAAAAACCGGGCTTTCCCCCACAAAATCAGGTCAGGATTGCTGTCGCTGTTTTTCGGCAACAGCCCTCGATTTTTCAGATAGGTTTCGGCTAGCCGCAGGGAAAATGAGTGAAGAACTTTTGTCTGACCGTCTTCTGTTTCAAAGGAAGCAAACATCAAATTGCGGCGAATCACGTCATCTGGGTCAAGCACCACGTCGTTAAACCCGACTCGCTCCGCCGGCACAGCGGCGGGGGGGAGCACGCTGCCCTTGGCGCTGTTACCGATATGGGTAATGGCAATAACATTGGAGTTTTTCAGCTGAACAGCCAGTTCGGCACGGCCTGGATCTTGGGGGAGATCGCGATACAAATCCAAGCCGATAACTTGGGGATTTAACTGGGATAATTTTGCCAGCACCTCAGCCAAGACCCGATCTGTCAGGGGCCATTTCTTTTGGGCCCGGATGTCTTCTTCGGTGATTTCCACCACCAGCAGGCGGGGGTCTGGGCCATGTGACGGGCGGATTAGCACCATCCAGTCATAAGCGGCTAGTTCCAGAGGCTGGAGGAAGCCCAGCTGCCGCACCAGAAGCAGCAAGGCGGTGACGGTGAGGCTGGCGAGGGTGAGGGGGCGGCCAAACATGCGCAGGCCAGTGGCGGTTGACAAGGCAGAACGAATGCTCACAAAATCTGACACAGAAGCTGGCTGTGCACGCAGCATAACAGTATATGGCGGTTCTCAGTTGGATGGACTGCGGCTGAGAAACCCGGTTTCTCTAAGAAACCGGGTTTCTCAGTCCCTCAGGCACTCGCGCACTGCTGTGATTTCTCAAAGCCAGTCTAAAATTTGCTTGTTGGGTACTTTGACACTTTTTTAGCTAATTTTTACCAGATTCATGACCAGCCCTAATCCTATCCCTGTTGTTGTTAACGGTGCCGCCGGCAAAATGGGCCGTGAGGTGGTCAAGGCGGTGGCGCAAGCCCCGGACATGACCCTGATCGGGGCCATTGACCGCGACCCCCAGTACCAAGGCCAAGATGCGGGCGAGCTGGCCGGTTGCGGGGTGCTGGAAGTTCCGATTACCGGTGAGTTGGAGCCGATGCTGGCTTTTGCCGCCAGCCAAAAACAGCTGGGGGTGATGGTGGATTTCACCCACCCGAAATCGGTGTACGATAATGTCCGCTCTGCCATTGCCTATGGCATCCGCCCCGTCGTCGGCACCACCGGCATGAGCCCGGAACAGATCCAAGATTTGGCTGAGTTCGCCGACAAAGCCAGCACCGGCTGCCTTATTGTTCCCAATTTTTCCATCGGAATGGTACTCCTGCAGCAGGCTGCTGTTGCGGCGTCCAAATATTTTGACTTTGTGGAGATTATTGAGCTGCACCACAACCAAAAAGCCGACGCCCCCAGCGGCACCGCCATTCAAACTGCCCAAATGCTTGCCGAAATGGGCAAAACCTACAACCCGCCACTGGTTGAGGAAACTGAAAAACTTGCCGGTGCCAGAGGCGCTTCTGCTCCCGAGGGCATTCGCATTCACAGCATCCGCCTCCCCGGTTTGATTGCCCACCAAGAGGTGATTTTCGGCGCATTAGGTCAAGTGTACACCCTGCGCCACGACACCACAGACCGGTCTTGTTACATGCCCGGCGTCTTGCTGGCCATTCGCCAAGTCCGCCCCCTGAAATCTCTGGTTTACGGGTTGGAAAAGATCCTTTGACCGGTACTTTATGTCCGGTTGAATACTTTTCTATATAACGTTGCCCTCTTCCTGCGAGCCAACATTGGCAAGCTTTTAAACTATCGCTCCTGTTGCCGCCAGCAATTTTAACCCGCCCTGTAATATGAAAAGTAATTAACCGGACATAAGGGTTCTTCAGCCTCGGTTCTTAATCACCATAACGTCGATTATGGTTTGAGCGATCTGCTTTGGAATCTCCAGGTTTTTAGCGATCTCGCTCAAATAATCCTTTTCTGCTGGGGTGAGGACGCCATCTGCCAAAATAATATCAGTGGCTACAGCAAAAGCTGTTTCCCGCATTTCAGGTGAGAGAACTTCTGTAACGGAGTTCCACAGTTCTTCGGGACTTTGCTCTTCGAGCAATTCTGAGACATCCTGGAAGATGACTGCCATGTCATCATCGGAATAATCCTGAAAGAGGTTCATACCATTGAGGGTGATAAAAGCCTCCAGCGCCTCTTCTTCAGATATTTCCTCGTCGGCGTTCATGGCGAAAACGATGACACTGCTAAATGCTGTGCTCTCGTCCATCTCCCATTCTAATTCCAAAAGTTCGTCGTCGTCGTGATAACTCATAAAACCTCCAATACAATTGGATATCCAGCCCGTTATTGTAGCTTTAATCGCGCCCGCGAGCGTGGGTAAAGATTAAAAAAACTTATATTATTGAGCGGTAAGCGCCTTGTACCTATGCTGATCCCCTTAACTCGCAAAACATTTGAAAGACTGATTCCCGCCGTTGCTACTGGCGCTCAATACGCCTACTGCTGGGGTAAGTTCTCCGATTTTTTAAAGCGGCTGTTGATTTCTGTGGTCAGCGTGCTGCTGATTTTTCTGCTGGGACTGGCGTTAGGTGACAGGGGTGGGGGGCAGTTGGAGCTGATCGCCGGCATCGCTGCGGGCTTTTACTGGCTTTGGGGGCCGGTGGCTGTGGCCAGTTCGCGCAACGCTAAGTGCCGGCGCTATCTCTATTGCGGATTGTGGCAAGGACGGGTCTTGGATGTATATATCACAGATGAAGTGGTCGGTCAAGAGGAAACCGTCAACGCCAAAGGACAGCTGGTGATTGTCGAGAACCGAGAGCGGCGGCTGAATCTGGCCGTCGGCGATCGCACCGGCTTTTCTACCGAGCTGCAAGTCCCCCTGCGCAAAGAACACTCCAGCATCGCCGAGGGCCAGCTGGCGCAGATGCTGGTGATGTCCAATGAACCCAACTTGAGCCGGATTGCCAAAGTCTCAGATATTTATATTCCCGGTCAAAAGGTCTGGGTGAGTGACTATCCCTACCTGCGGCGGGATGAATTTCTGGAGGTCAGCCAAGAGTTGCGCTCCCGCAAGAAATCCGCTGCAGAGCGCTAACAGTGGGGCATGGGGCATGGGATATTGGACAATATAGCGGTTTTCATCCGAGGTGAGGTGCACCAGAAACCCGGTTTCTTAAAGAAACCGGGTTTCTGGCATGTACTTCAACCAACTGAAAACCGCTATAAATCCAAAATCCGGGCATCCAAAATCCGGGCATCCAAAATTTCCCCTGCCCACTGCCCAGTGCCCGGTTATAAACCGCTCCTCCCCTCTTGCCCGTATGCCTGCCAAGCCAGGTCTACCAGTCCGTTGACAATGGCCACGGCCACCACCGCACTGCCCTTGCGTCCGTCAATGCGAATGTGAGGGACGAGGGAGTCATTCAGCCGAGCTTTGGCGACATCCACATCCACAAAACCGGCGGGGGTGCCAATCACGAGGGCGGGCCTGATTTCTTCGGCTTCAATCAGCTCCACTATGGCGGTGAGCGCCGTCGGGGCTTGACCCACGACAAAGATTGCCTCCGGATAGCGTCTGGCTAGGGTTTCAATGCCCCAAGCGGCGCGAGTTTTTTCTTTTTGGGGGCGCGTCAGGGCTTCCATGCTGCAGTAGACTGGATTGGCAAAGGTGTTTTGGATCTGGGGCGCAATGCCCACCTGCACCATCGGCACGTCTACGACAATGGTGCTGCGAGCCGCCAGCGCCGCCGCCCCTGCTTGCAGGGCTTGATCGGAAAAGTGTATCAGCGATTTGTACTCAAAGTCAGCTGTTGCGCAAATCACCCGCCGCAATATTTCGTATTCTGCCGGTGAAAATGAGTGGTCGCCGATTTCTCTGTCAATAATTGC
>JALOOK010000227.1 GCA_025454445.1 Oscillatoria sp. Prado101
ATTTTGAAGCACTGCTCTCCCTTATTTGGAGGTACTTCCAGAACTCTCCCGCAGCGGTGCAAACTGCCCTAGATGTGGTGCTCAAACGCAAATCCCTCACCGCCTCCGCTTGGGCGGCGCTATCCGAGGCGCTTTACAGCGGGCGCTACCCCCACCTAGCGGAAAAATTCCACAAATGGCGCTCCTTAAATACCGAGATTGTTCAGCTCACCTATTCTTCCCCCCTCCCCGATACCAGCCTGACTTTAGAACAGTTGAAAGCCCAAGAAGCCGCCCACCGGCAGCGCCTCTCCGAGTTGCAAGAAGAGTCTGACAATTTGGAAAAGCTGCTCGCCTCCCAAGTTCCCGAAATCCAACTGCAAGAGCAACCAACCGATCGCCGCGCCGTGGCGCTGGAATTGCCCGAAGGCAGCACCCTGCTGGAATTTGTCTACTTTCGCGTTTTTGATTTCACCGCCCCAAAAGAAAAGCGATGGCAACCGGCTCGTTATGTAGCGTTTGTCTTGCCTTCCCAACAGCCTGACGCCGTGCAAATGATAGACTTAGGCGAAGCCGAACCCATCGATGGGCTGATTAAGGAGTTTCGCGCGTCAGCGTCTCTCGGCGGCAACAATCTCGGAAGCCGGCTGGAGATGTCGTGGGACACCCCCGCCCCCGCCTTCCCGCAATACAATCCCGCCGGCTTTATCCCCCTGCGCCAAGCCATTTTCGACCGCATCCGCCCCGCACTCACCGGCAGCAAATCCCTGATCGTCTCTCCCGATGGCGAGTTGAACCTATTGCCCTTTCAAATCCTCCCCAACGACGACGCGGGAGAAACCCTGCTGATGGACGAATACAGCATCAGTTACCTCAGCGTCGGGCGCGATATTCTGCGCTCCACAGTTCAGCCAAACCGCCCCGCCTCTGTCCCTCTCATTATGGCAGATCCCGATTTTGATTTAGCGGTTGCAGCCCATACTCGTTCCCAGGATCAGCCTGGGAACGCACATCGGGAGGATCTGCCTCCTCCCTTATCAGAAAGCGCTCGTTTTTCAAGTGAGGCAGAGCCTCACAAATTAGCATTCCAAGGCTCCGCCTTGGAACGAGAGACAAATGCGGGTCAAATTCTCAGCACTCTCGACGGCAAACTCTTTAAACGCGCCCCCGGTACGCGCTATCTGGGAGAAAGCGTTGCCAAAAAGCTGAACCAACAGCCCTATCTCGATAAAAACGCCCTAGAAACCCGCCTGACAACCAGCCAGTGTCCGCACATTTTGCTGCTCGCCACTCACGGCGTTTTCTTGCCCGACTTGCCGCAGGAACCTCCCACCTTTGAATTCAACTCCTTTAACAACAATCGCTTTTCCGCCCCCAAAGCAAACAACCCGATGATGCGCTCTGGAATCGCCCTTGCGGGAGCGAATACCTGGATAGCCGGTGGGGCTCTCCCCCCAGATGCCGGGAAAGGATTGCTGTTCGCGCAAGACGTGGCAGCACTCGACTTGTGGGCCAACGAACTCACGGTTTTATCCGCTTGCAATACCGCCATAGGAGATGTTAAAATAGGCGAGGGGGTGTTTGGATTGCGCCGCGCCTTTGCGATTGCCGGTGCCAAAACCCTGGTGATGAGTTTGTGGCCGGTTCCCGACAGGGCAACTGCCCTCTTAATGCAGCGCTTCTTTGACAACTTGCAGCGCGGTTTGGGGCGTGCGGATGCCTTACACGAAGTCCAGAATTACCTTCGCACCATTCCCGTGGGAGAATTGCGGCAGTTTCCCCTTGGCATGGAAGTCCTGGATGAATTATTAGCAGAAAACAGCCCGGATTGTCAAGAGGATGATACCCCTTTATCACACCCATTTTACTGGGGCGCTTGGGTGTGTCAGGGAGACACGACTCCCTTTAGGGTGGAATTTGCCGGTGCTCCTAATTAAAGGTAAGCTGTTAGGCTTTTAACCGGCTTTTCCGTTGACAGGAGGCAGAGCCTCCAGATTGCGTTCCCAGCCTGAGGCTGGGAACGAGAGAACACAGCGCAGAATATTCATAAAGCTGCCCCCATCACTTGCAGAAAGCGTTTATTCTCGTGGTTCATCCGAAACACATTCCCGTAAAGGTTCGCCAAAATTTGTTTCCCTTCTTGCGTCACTTCTAAGTAGGTGAGCGCATTTTGAATGTAGGGATAGGCGGTGTCCCAGTAAAACTTAGGGTATTTCTCCCACATGTCTTCTGGTTTTTGGTAGCCCAAGGTTTTATTGATGCCGGTTTCTGCAAACTCGTAGAACAGCGCACTAATTTTTTTTAAGTAGCGCGGGTCACTGAGTTGCCCGAGAAAATCTGCAGCGCGAACTAAACCGGCATAGTTTACTGTGTCTTGACTCGCCTCATCTGCCGGCATGGGAAAACGTGTCAGTTCAATGTTTCGCCCAATGACTTGCGTGTCAATTATCTTGTCCCCGCCAAAGCGATCCTCAATAAAAAGTTTAGCCCGGTCTATATGATAAGGAGCGAGGCTGGCATCTGTCGCTTCGGGAAGCAGTAAAACCATCTGTTCTTCTATACCCGTGGCATAAAGCCTTTCCAGAGGTCGGTCTTGCCGGCAAACCCCTTTGACGTATCCAATATCATGGCACAACAAAGAAATAGTGAAATGCAACCAATCCTCACAAGAAACCCCACCCTCACGGATATGCTTGCTGCGTAAAATCTCCTGACCAACTAATGTTACCAAAATTGTGTGTTCAGCATTGTGGTATAGGGCGTCACTGTTGGCGATATATTCTAAAGCCATATTGCCCGCCCAAGCAATCATATCTGCGCAGTTAGGGTTGAGTCTGCCGTAAACAAGAGAGTAGTTTGTTCGCAGTCGGTTGGCGAAATGGCGAATCAGCAATTGAGTAGCATTAAACATCTTCCACTTTCCTCCCCTAGAGGGGCTTTACTATAAAAAGGCATGCAATTTAGTATACAGACAGTTTTCAGCTAGGGAATGCCTGCGGATGGATTGAATATTCCACTTTCAGCTATCCCCAGGGCCTAGATTTGATTTCACTTCTTTCTTGAACCCGCATAAACTCATGCCGGTCTGTGCTCAGACCTGCTGAAATCGCTCCCCAAGGGGAACAAGAGTTGAGCTTGCATACGGACTGAAATACGGACTGAAAAAAGTCTGCCTCACAAATCTTCATTACCAATATCCGTGATTTATCGGTGGCGTGCTGTGACACTAAACAGTAAAAAAGGTGATAATCATCATCTGCCTGCGTGATTTCACGCAAAGAGATCCCACGATCGCAGACACGCTGGTGAGTGATCCAGATCACAAGAGCAATTTGGGGCGCAGTTGGGGGAACAACTTCCCATTACCCATTGCGCAGATACCTCCGGCAATTTTGGCTGTAAAATAGGATAATCATTGGGAGCATCCCATTTTTGAAACTACCCTGGTGAGGGCGAAGCATTCGGATTATTAATTGCTGGTTTTGACCGAGAGATTATTCGCCCAAATGCTTCGCCCCTACATAATCGGGATGCTCACTAATCATTGCATCCCCTTTTGTCAGCTACGCTGTATTTTAGCTTATGAAAACAACCGGCATCCACCATGTAGCCATCATCTGCTCTGACTACGAAAAATCCAAGAAATTCTATACAGACATCTTGGGCTTTTCCATCATCGAGGAAACCTTTCGGGAAGCGAGGAACTCCTACAAACTGGATTTGCGAGCCGGCACCGGCGACCAAATTGAGCTGTTTTCCTTTCCCAACCCCCCTGAAAGACCTAATCGCCCCGAAGCGTGCGGATTGAGGCATTTAGCTTTTGAAGTCGAGGATATAGACGAAGCTGTCGCCGACTTGCAATCCAAAGGCGTGCCGGTGGAAGATATCAGAATCGACGACCTCACCGGCAAACGCTTCACCTTCTTTAAAGATCCAGACGGCTTACCCCTAGAAATCTACGAACAGTAGGGTGGGTAAGCGTTGCGTAACCCACCCCCCCTAGAAATTTACGAAAAGTAGGGTGGGTAAGCGTTGCGTAACCCACCCCCCCTAGAAATTTACGAAAAGTAGGGTGGGTAAGCGTTGCGTAACCCACCCCACGGATATAAATGCAACAAAGGCGGTTTAATTATTTGCCGGTTTCCACCCCTGCAAAACATTAGGTCGTTCCACCGGCACCGAAAACATTCCCTTAAACGCAGCCTCCCGATCCGCCGGCGTCTCTGTCGCCCAACTCGACAAACTTTCGTAGAAAAAGAACGACACCCCAGCCAACCCCCGCTCCCGAACAGCCTTGACTTGCTCCTCAATCTGTGCTAAAGATATAGACCTGCCCTTCAGCCCCGTCAAAATCCCAATACCCACAGGGATGTGACTCTTCGCCAGCTGCACTTCCGCACGCTCCAATTCCGCACTAAACCGCTTCAAGTCATTGCGATACACCTGCAAAACAATCTCTTCCGCAAAACCCCGTCTCTCCCAGGTAAACCAGTCCTGCAAATGAGCCGGTAGCGAGAAATGCAACGGGTTGGGAGACACAGAAATAATGCAGTTAGGCTTTTGCGCCTTCACCGCCCGAAAAATGCGCTCCATGAACTCATTTAGCTTGTCCGCTCGCCAGCGCACCCAGAAGGTTTCTTGGAAATTATCCGACGGAGGCTGTTTAATTTCTTCCTGGTACATCCCAACCGTCAGCTTGTCATAGCCGAATTCCACCGGCAGCGCGAAATGGTCATCAAACTGAATCCCATCCACATCATACTTGCTGACAACCTCCCCAATTAAATCTAGCACAAACTGCTGCACTTCCGGGTGAAAAGGATTCAGCCAAACTCGCTCGTCAGAGCCTTCCTTCCAAATCTTGGAACCGTCGCGCCGGCTCGTCAGCCAATCCGGGTGGCGCAGCGCTAATTCCGAATCTGCCGGTGCCATAAACCCAAACTCAAACCAAGGAATAACAGCCATCCCTCGTTTGTGCCCCTGCTCAATCACTTCTTTCAGCATATCTCGCCCGCGCACCCCTAAATCTGGGTCGAGAGAGCTGTCTGCCGGCGTTACGAGACGCACCGCACGCCCGGTAACTCGTTCCGCCACTTTGCTAGGATAAAGAGTGTGCCCCCAATTCCAAATTGTAGGGTATACCGTGTTAAAATTCATCTGAGACAGCCGCTGAATTGACCGGGCGACGCCCCGGCTGGAAAACAGCGCGTCACTGTCAATATTAGTCAGCCAAACCCCTCGGATCTCCTTTGACTGAATGGCAGGCACCTGTGACAGCACCGGCTTTCCTGGCTGGAATTTACCCACCGCGAAGGCGAGAGATAGGAGCAAAACAATCGTTACAGTCAAGGCAGCCAAGAAAGCAAATCCTAGCTGCCATTTGCGCGGGTAGAACATGTTATCGAAACTTAGAAGTAATTAGGTGAACATGATTCAATATAACAGGGTTAGCCCTTGGGGGAACACCAGAAACCAGGTTTCTTTGAGAAACCTGGTTTCTTGACTCCCACTGATAAATGCGGTTTATTTATGCTCACCGGCTGCTTACCGCCAAACCTGCACGCCACTGCCGGTCAAAGTGCTGACAAACAGCTGGCCATTAGGGCTGAAAGTAATGGGCCACGCAGCCGGCTCAATAGTGCGAAGGGGTCGTCCCGCTGACACATCCCAGAGCACGACTTGATTCCTCCCCGTACCTCCCGGTGGCTGAATATAAACATAGCCGGCAACAGTCTGCAAATCAGGGCTTATAGATGTCACCCAAGCACGCTGATAAGCAGCACCGGCATTCAGGGAAATCGTTCTGCCGGTTCGCCAATCCCACAATTTAACACCCTGGATATTCCCTGAATTAGATGACTGCGTAAAGCAGGTATAATCGCAAGTGCTAGCAAGCCGTTGCCCATTGGCAGCAAAAGTAAGAGAGCCCACGCCCCCACCATTATTCAGCCGGCGAATTAACCTGCCATTTCCCAAATCCCACAGGTTAATCGTCTTATCAGACGAACCGCTGGCTAAAGTAGTGCTGTCCGGACTGAAAGCCAAAGCTGCAACTCTCCCTGAATGCCCCGTAAGCGTGCGGATGAGACGACCGGAATACAGATCCCACACCTTAACAGTGCTGTCGGAACTTCCGCTCGCCAAAGTTTGCCCATCTGGACTGAACGCAACAGCGTGAACGCCGTAGAGGTGCCCGGATAAATTGTATATTTCTGCGCCGGTTTCCACCTCCCAAACTTTAACAGTTTTGTCCGAAAAACCGGCAGCTACCATCTGACCGTCAGGACTGAAGGCAATTGCGCGAGCGAAAGTGCCGGTGAGGCTATTTTGTGGCTCTTGTTCCGACGCCCCAAAAGACTCAGCAGCCGTTCCCCGCAACAGAGTTCGCCGCATTTTCCCAGTCTGCAAATTCCACAGCGTCAGGTGAGTTTTTCCCTCGCCCGTTGAGCGCTCGTAATTGTGGCTGCTAATCGCCAGCGTTGTGCCGTCGGGGCTAATCGCCACAGCCTCAATTGTGGTGTAGCCACTATTATAAAGCTCGCGATCTACCCGCAGGGTGCGCAGCAACTGGGAATTCTCCCACGAATTCACCGGCGCTTCTTCCTGCGACTGAGCAACATACTCCTCCGGCACCGGCGAACTGTCTCCCAGCAAAGCTTGACACAAAAAAGTCGCCACCTCAGCTCGCGTAGCTGGCTGATTTGGTCTGAGCAACCCCACATTCGGGTAATTGACGACAAGGCGGTTTTCCGCCGCAGCCGCCACCGCACTCACAGCATAGTCCGGAATCTGCGCCGCATCGTCAAAAAGTGTCTTTAAATTAAGAGAGGAAAACCCTCCCGAACCGTAATTCATCCCACTCGTCAAAGCCACCAAAACTTGCACGCGGGAAATGTTTTGATTGGGATTGAAAACCCGCCCCGGATAGCCAGAAAGGAAGCCGGTTTGATAGGCTTGCTGGATCGCAGAGTAAGCCCAGTTTCTCTGAGAAAAATCGCGAAAGAAAATTGCTGGGCGCACCGTCGTGGCAAAAGGGAAAGCTTTGCGAATCATCGCCGCAAATTCCGCTCTTTTCACCGGCGAATTGGGGCGAAACCGGCCATCCGGGTAGCCGGCGATCACCTGCTGGCTGGAGAGTTGTTCAATACAAGGTTGCGCCCAGTTTCCTCGAATATCAGTAAATCGGCTTTGCGCCCGGGCGGGAGTTCCCAGCAGTGCCGGTGTCAGGGACAGAGCAGCCAGCAGCCAAAGCGAGCGCCTCTTGCTGCCGGTGCGGCGGCGTGCCGCACCCCTGCCGGTGAGGGCTTTCAAAAATTGTAACATATTCTTGAATTATAGTTATGTCACAATTAACGAAAGGGGCTGAGAGCGATCAGGAATTAGTAGAGTGGGCTAGGAACCCGGTTTCTGAACCCCCCACGCCGAGACTAGAAACCGGGTTTCTGCGATAGCCTTTGCATCCGTTCCCGATAG
>JALOOK010000228.1 GCA_025454445.1 Oscillatoria sp. Prado101
TCCGATTTTGGCGGATGCCTACCGATTTGAGGACGGTTCCCGCCCCAGCGAGGCGCAGTTGCAGCAGATGAAGCGCTTGAGTTGGGGGGTGCCGGTGGAGATATTGGCTGAGGTAGCGCCTGAAATTGTGGCGGCGTCACCCGACAGAAACCCGGTTTCTTCAAGAAACCGGGTTTCTATACTCCTCACCGGCATCGCAGGGGAGGTGGACAAAACAGCCGCAAAGATTACGGAGCGGATTGATGAGCAAAATGGGAATGGTTCGGGGGCGATTGTTGCCAAGCGGGGGAACACTTATTATGTCCTCACAGCTGATCATGTGGTGGAGAAGGAAGTGTGAAGGCTTTTGACGAAGCGGTTAAACATTTCCCGTTATAAATTGGGAGATAAACAGGGAGCGATAGAGGATATACAAAAAGCGGCACAACTCTACTGCGAACAAGGGCACCCTAAGTGCCAAAAAGCACAGGAACTCCTCAAACTGCTTCAGCAGTAACTTGTCACACAGAGCAGAGTCAGCCAAAGCGCCTTAACTCCCGACTGGTGCGGATGGCTGATAGCAGATAAATTGCGCCTCACTCCTTCTCGCCACGCGCCACGGGGGGTGAACCTCACCCCCAACCCCATCCCCGCTTGCGGGGTGGGAGCGTGCCAGGGTTTTCTCGCCGCTACGTCTGGCGCGCCTATAGGCGATTCCACTCCTCAGCTGCGATTTCGTCCTGTATAATCTCCTCCACTTCCCGAATCATCATCCGCAGTTGAGGCAGAGAATACTCATCGTTAGAGGGGATGGCTAGGCGATATTGCTTGTATAGCATAAACTGATGCCGGCTTCCTGGGAAAGGGCCATCAAATCCGGAGCAATTTTCTTATGAAATGCCGAATCTTGTAGGGTGGGTTGCGCGGTTGAGCTTCTCCCACCTTCCCCTTACGCAAACCGCGCTAATATTTCCTTGCTTCTTAAGTCCAAGGGAGGCGGACTTCGTTTGATGAGCCGCGATTTACAATCGCCGGTAATCTCGGTTTCCCGCGCGTTTGTAGCGCTTTCCACTCGCAGGTAGGAGATATTTTTACTCGCTGAACGCTCAGATCCTGGCGACTGAAGTCGCGGCTATACAGACGAAACCCGCCTACCCAACGGGCACGGGCTTCGCCCAACGCGGGTTTGAAAGCGCTTTCCACTCACCGAGGGATGTTTCTTCCCGGAATTGTAGGGTGGGTGGCGCGGTTGAGCGCCACCCACCTTTCCCTTACGCAAACCGCGCTAAGAGTTCCTCGCGGGATAATTGCAGCAGCAAGGGAGTAAACTCCTCTGCCGGCAACGCCAGCACTCGGTCAATAATTGCTGACAGTTGCTCATCTAACACGCCGAAACGGACTCGCAGCAATTTTTCGACAACGAGACGCTCTCCCCGCCGCTCACCTTCCCGAGTAGCGCGTTCTATGTCTTGGTCGTAAAGTGGTGCTAATCGCATAAACAACTCCCGATCTTCCTCATCTACATTTTGAGTGATTCCTAAGTTCTTTTGCAAGTTCTTCAGCAACCGCAGAGCATTCGAGCGAAATGGACTGTCCACCGGCAGTGCCTCTAGTTCGTCAATCGCCTGCTTTTGCACGGTTCCCTTACCGAGAATCCTCACCCACAGGGTTTCTGGAGTGCGGGGTAACTGGTGAATGACTACTATGGCAGTCCGCAGAGGATTGGCCATAAAGTAAATTCCTGGCAACCAGCTCTTGTCTATTATAGCGCGAAATTCCGATACCAGCGCTTCTGATGCTGTGGGCGTGAGAATCCACAATCTCGGCAAACCAGCCTCTTTAATGCTGGTATTATTCCGATTCGCTTCCCGCTGGTATTCTCCCCGCACCTGTAACATTTTTAACAGACAGTCGCAAATTTATTGGGAAGTCGCTGGATTGCGGAAAGGCTCAAACAGACAGGGAGTAGAGGCAAATCTCCCTAACAGTCCTAGCGCTTCTGCAGCGCCGGCTGACTGGGGTGCCGGTGCGAACCAAACATCGATTTGTCTGGCTTCTACCGCCACGCGGCGTGGCGCTTGCACCTCGCCATAAGGCGATAGCAGCTACTCCTGATAGTATTTGGCGAATTGGTCGTGAAGAAAGCGAGTCATTAGTCTGGAACTTGAGTAGATAGCATTTTGGGTTATGATAGTATTGGATCGCAAGCTATTTAAAATATTGAATGATAAATTTTATCCCAATCGCCCCCCTTATCTTTCTACCTCTCCCCGTTAACGGGGAGGAGGTTGGGGGGTGAGGTTCATCCCCGCAATATGCAACGCACTGCCATCTCGCTTTTTATCATTCAAAGCAGATCCAAGAAAGAGCAACGAGCGATATACTGTATTTTTACCCTCGCCCTCACAGTAGGAGACTTTCACAGCACCGGCACTACCAAGCCACACCTATGTCCAAAGTATCTCCAGAAGCCCTAGAAAAACTGCGCCAGAACTTGCTAGAAGACTCCCGCCCCGATCTCAACTATCTGGCGCTCACCATTAGCGCTTGCCTGATCGCCACATTTGGCTTGCTGAGCAACAGTGCGGCTGTTATCATAGGAGCCATGATTATTGCCCCCCTGATGCTACCCCTGCGGGGATTAGCCCTGGGGGCGTTAGAAGGAGACGTGCGCCTTTTTCGCCAAAGCCTGACCTCCGTGACGATTGGCACTAGCTTTGCCGTTGCCATATCTTGGCTTGTCGGGCGTGCCTTCGGCTTGCCGGCATCGGAATTCACTCCAGAAATACTGGCTCGCACCCAACCAAATTTAGCAGATTTAGGCGTAGCAGTGGCAGCAGGAGCGATTGGCGGCTTTGCCAAAATTAGACCCAAAATCAGCGACGCCATCGTTGGTACTGCCATTGCCGTTGCCCTGATGCCGCCCCTGTGCGTTGTGGGTATTAGCCTCTCCCAGGCATACTGGGCGGGAAGTTGGGGCGCTTTCTTACTTTATCTCACCAACCTCTTAGGAATTACCCTAGCCTGTATGCTCGTCTTTATCTGGGGCGGGTACTATCTAGAAGGCAGCAACTTGGGGCGGGCGCTGGGCTGGATACTCGCCCTCACCGGCATCCTGATTGTCCCCCTGTTTCTCAGTTTGTGGGCATTGCTGACAAAAGCCGCCGTACAAGCCACACTCAAAGAAAAACTGCTCCGCGAAACCATTACAGTGGGCCAGCAAGTCGATTTGATGAAACCCATTGAGGTAGACTGGAACAAAAACCCCCCAGAAGTGTACTTAAGTGTTCTAGCAAAAACACCCGTAACCCCAAAGCAAGTAACCGAGGTAGAGGACTATCTTTACAGAAGACTGGGACGCCGGTTCAGCCTAATCTTTCAAGTCAGTCAAGTGCAGGAAATCCGATCGGCAGGCACCTCACCCCCCACACCCGAACCCAAAAAAAGTCTCAGCCCCCCACCGGCACCCCCAACCCCCCCTGTCAAGCCGGCAGCCCCCAAACCGGGCGGGCTTAAGAGAGGTTGAGGCGAGTTAAGAGCGGTTAAGGCAGGTGAAGAAACCCGGTTTCTTAAAGAAACCGGGTTTCAAAGGAGGGGGTTAGAAACCGGGTTTCTTAAAGAAACCCGGTTTATGGCAGCTTTCTGGGGTTTTTGGCAGGGTTTTGGCATCCCGATTCCTGACTCAGTTTTTTCGTGCCGTAAGGTACTCAGGTTTGTTAAGGTGGAGGTTGTCGAACAACCAAGTCTATGACCGCAACTCAAGTCCAGCTAAAATACGAAGTAAAAGACCTGTCCCTCGCGCCCCAAGGATCGCAGCGCATTGAGTGGGCCGGTCGGGAAATGCCGGTGCTGCGGCAAATTCGGGACCGCTTCGCCCAAGAAAAGCCCTTTGCCGGCATCCGCTTGGTCGCCTGCTGCCACGTCACCACAGAAACGGCTAACCTGGCTCTAGCACTCAAAGCCGGCGGTGCTGACGCCGTGCTGATCGCCAGCAACCCCCTTTCCACGCAAGATGACGTCGCCGCCTATCTCGTCGCCGAGCACGGCATCTCGGTATATGCCTACAAAGGCGAAGACAACGCCACCTACCACCGGCACGTCCAAATCGCCCTCGATCACCGGCCCAACATCATTATCGATGACGGCAGCGACGTAGTTGCCACCCTGATCCAAGAGCGCCCGCACCAAATCGCGGATCTGATTGGCACCACCGAAGAAACCACCACCGGCATCGTCCGCCTCCGCGCTATGTTCAAAGACGGCGTGCTCACCTTCCCCGCCGTCAACGTCAACGACGCCGACACCAAACACTTCTTCGACAACCGCTACGGCACCGGCCAGTCTACCCTAGACGGTATCATCCGCGCCACCAATATCCTGCTCGCCGGTAAAACCGTCGTCGTTGCCGGTTACGGCTGGTGCGGGAAAGGCACCGCCCTCCGCGCCAGGGGAATGGGAGCCAATGTTATTGTGACCGAAATCGACCCCGTTCGCGCCATTGAAGCCGTCATGGACGGTTTCCGCGTCATGCCAATGGACAAAGCCGCCCCTGAAGGCGACTTGTTCATCACCGTCACCGGCAACAAGCACGTCATTCGCGGCGAACATTTCGAGGTAATGAAAGACGGCGCAATTGTTTGCAACTCCGGGCACTTCGACATTGAAATCGACCTCAAAGCCCTGGGCGCTCTCGCCTCTGACGTAGCCACAGTGCGCCCCTTCACCCAAGAGTACCGCCTCAAGAGCGGCAAATCTGTGGTAGTGTTGGGCGAAGGCCGGCTGATCAACCTCGCCGCCGCAGAGGGGCACCCCAGCGCGGTGATGGACATGAGCTTTGCCAACCAAGCCTTAGCCTGCGAGTACCTGGTGAAGAACAAAGGCAAATTGGAACCAGGCTTGCATTCCGTGCCGGTGGAAGTCGATCGAGCAATTGCGCTGCTGAAACTGCAAGCGATGGGGATTGCTATTGACACCCTGACGCCCTCTCAAATTGAGTACATCAACTCCTGGACGTCCGGAACTTGAGCCACTAGCAACTAGCAACTGGGGTGGGCTGCGGCCCACCCTTTATCTTTATAAGGAGTAAGGAATTAACCCGATGCAGGAATGGATAACCAACACCATGACTTCCCTTGGATATGTTGGAATTGGGATGCTGATGTTTTTGGAAAACCTCTTTCCCCCCATCCCCTCAGAGCTAATTATGCCGCTCGCAGGGTTCACGATCCATGAGGGAAAAATGGAATTTGTGCCGGCGATTTTTGCCGGAGTGTTTGGAACTGTTGTCGGGGCACTTCCGTGGTACTATGCCGGCAAGCTCTTAGGCGAAAACCGATTAAAAAGTCTAGCCGACAAGTACGGCAAATGGATTTCAGTATCAGCTCACGATATTGACAAAGCTAAGAAATGGTTTGACCGGCACGGGAATAAAACCGTGCTTTTCTGCCGGCTTGTTCCGGGAGTTCGCACCCTGATATCCGTTCCTGCAGGCTTGGCAAATATGCAATTAGTGCCCTTCCTTCTTTATTCTACCATCGGCACTACATTGTGGGTGACTTTCCTGACTGCTGCCGGTTATCTGCTGGGGAAGAACTACGAGCTTGTGGACGAATACATCGGCCCACTCTCAAAAATTGTCCTGGTCACTATCATTATAGCATTTATTCTCTGGGTTTTGAGAAAGAGACTGAGAGATTGACAGCGATTGCTGGCGTTTCCCGGCTTCGCGCCGGGGATGCCGGGGATGCCGGTGAATCGCTGTGCGGGAACTTGTTCCCACCCTTACTTCCACTAGGAGACTTTCAAATGCCTGAATTGCCAGAACTTATCAAATCAATCGGCTTACTGGGCGTGTGGGCCATTATTTTTGCAGAATCGGGATTGCTGGTTGGTTTCTTCCTTCCGGGAGATAGCCTCCTCTTTACTGCTGGGTTTATCGCCTCACAGCCCGGCTTCTTTGACATTCGCTCTCTCCTATTTGGCGCTTTCGTCTGTGCGGTTCTCGGCGATAATGTTGGCTACGCAACAGGGTACAGATTTGGTCGCCGGCTCTTTGACAAGGAAGATTCCTGGCTGTTTCAAAAGAAACATTTGGTGAAAACCCAAAACTTTTATGAACAGCATGGCAAGAAAACCATAGTGTTAGCTCGCTTCATGCCAATCGTCCGCACCTTCGCGCCCATCGTTGCCGGTATTGCTGCCATGCGTTACCGGACATTTATGTTTTACAACCTGATCGGCGGCTTAATTTGGACTCTCGGTCTGACGCTAATGGGATATTATCTGGGAAAAATAATTCCTGATGTGGACAAATATTTATTGCCGATTATTGGGGCGATTATTGTTCTTTCTTTTGCTCCCTCGGTTATTCATCTGATTCAAGAAAATAGATCGAGCAAGCATTGAAAACGCTCTCTAGCTGCTGCCAGCAGCTAGAGGATATCAAATCGGGCTGCATCTATATTGTATAGCAGTTGGCACTTAGGTTAAGACATGGGCATCATCGCATTGGGCATCATCGCATTGGGCATTGGGCAAAAAGCTGTGAGTCTTTCCTATGCGCCATGCGCCATGCGCCATGCGCCATGCGCCATACCATTAATGTCCGCGCGCAATATGACTGCTGCTATATGCTGGTCTTTTAGAAAAGCCTGACGGTATTGAACTTCCAAGATAATTATTCCTCAAGATAGGCTAGCGCTTCCGAGCGAGTTAGCAATGGAGTATTAGCAGCTTCATTCATCGCTTTGTTCATACAATAGTCTTCTATACCTTCAGCCAGTTCTTCAAAGGACGCTTCTTCAGTAGGTAGCAGCTGTCGCCATAATTCAATCGTAATTACTACGGCAATCGCCTTTCCCTCTTTACTGGTAAGGTATTCAATATTTAGCATTTGTTACTCCAAGGTTATACAAACTGCATTAAAACCTGCGCCCCTCTTCAATCATTTCGCGGATTGACGTTTTATCCAACGCCACTTCTTGGCGCAGCTGTCTCATTCTGTCAATGGTTTCTTGAATTGATTTTTTCGTAGTAAGCTTCCCCCAAGCGTTATACTGCGGCTTAGTTTCCTCAGATGAGAGTGGCTGTACGACTACCACCACTTCAACAGAAGTATCTTTAAAATCAGCCGGCATCGGGATTTGCAATATGCCATCTGTCCCAATATGCGAGCGCAGCTTCACTGTTTCCATGTCAGACTCCAGTGTCCCACACCTTAAACTTCTTAACTTCATCGCCACTGTCAACGGAGAGGGTGGGATTTGAACCCACGTTGGAGTAACCCCCAAAGCAGATTTCGAGTCTGCCGCATTCAACCACTCTGCCACCTCTCCAGGTGTTTGGTCTCTTTTCCAGTATAGCCGGTCTGCCGGCATTTCACAGCAGGGCGGCTTTATTTTCCGCTCCCTCCACCATTGTCTCAAACCCGCCGTCAGGAGTCCACCCGACCGCACCGTCCCGCTCAGT